>CAZSEW010000006.1:0-6376 GCA_964606025.1 uncultured Candidatus Planktophila sp. | reverse complement strand
CCAATTACACAAATAGTGGAGATGCAACCCTTAACGCTTCTTGGTTTTCACTCATCACTTATGACGGTAACAAACAAACTTCTGGGACGCCTCCTGCATCGCATGCAGTAACAAACCTGGGAGGCACCGCGGCTTCAGTAGGTTCTCTAGTGAGAACCGGCTATAGATTCACAGGTTGGAATACGGCGGCAAATGGTTCAGGAACTCGTTATGCCGCCGGTGCGCCTCTGGCAAATACTGGAAATCTTTTGCTTTATGCACAATGGGCTTTGCCTGTCGCATTACCTGTTGCGGCCAATAATCCATCTGCACTGAGCCCATACATGAGACTTGTTGCATCAGATTACGATGCAGCAAATAAAATTTGGCGAGATTCTTCAGGCAATAGCCGAAACGTCACAAGAATTGTTGGAACTCCAACTCTTACAACGTCTTCTGGAAATGGAAGCTCGAAGACCATTCCGGTAATCGCTGGTGGAGTCAACGACAAGATTTACTTCGACAATGCGCCAATTTCAACAAACTGGACAGTTTTTGCATTATCTAGATATTCGGGTGCAAGTAATAGAAACAGAATTATTTCAGGAAATTATTCTGCAAGCGCATATCAAGATTCGAGTGGAAACTGGCTTATTGGCCAGTGGGCTGGGCAAGCCGCGGTTGGACATTTCAATGGGTGGATTGCAAACAGCTCAGCGACGCCTGCTGGCTTAACTGTTACAGATTGGGTTATGTCGACCGGATTTCCATCCAATTATAGATACAACGGAATTTCTAGAGGAACTAGTGGTGGTACGGCTGAACTTCCACCAATCGGAATTAATACAATTTCCACCGAAGTATCTGATTATCAGGTTGCTGAAGTCATCATTTATGATCGAACGCTAACTTCTAGTGAAATTACTCAAGTAGAAGATTATTTCGATGAAACTTACGGACTTTCCTATGCAAAAGTCGGTACATATCAAACAGCTTCCACGCTCATAATCGGCGCCGGTGTTGGGGGCCGAAGTGACACCTTTACAGCAGCTGACGGCTTAGGAAACAAGACTTTCACGTTATCGCCTGTGGTTTCTGGCATTTCCATAGATACATCAACAGCTAATGGCGTTGCTTTAGTAATTAGTTCTTTGGTCCCAAGTGGAACATATGTCGAAACGATTACAGCAACGGATCAAGCAGGTCTGACTGCTCAGCATGTCGTTACAGTTACCGTTTCACCGGCCGTTAAATTTGATACGAGCACTGCTACAAGCGTCATAACCACTTCAGGGCGTGCTGCACAACTGCGACTAAATACCGTCAACGGCGTTGGTTCCAAGATATTTACAATGTCTCAGACATCGGCAACCACATCACCATGGATTACTTTAGATACGAGCACTGCGGCAAGTGGATATGCAACTTTAAAAGTTGATACATACACGGCTCCGGGTTCCTACACGGCATCAATTGTCGTTACAGATTCGACTAAATTGAGATCGACTTATATTGTCACAATTACAGTTAACGCACCTCCGACCTTAGTCTCTACATCGCCGCTTACAACTGCTCCTATATTGAGTGATTTGCGTGTGAATCTCGATGCTGGAAGTATAAATAGCTATTCCGGTTCTGGCTCGACATGGACTGATTTGAGTGGAAATGGCAGAAATGGAACTCTGCAATCCTCACCAACATTTAGTAAAAACAATGGCGGAATTTTAAATTTTGGTGGCACGTCATCCTTTGTAACAGTGCCAAGTGTTAGGTCGGAAGTCTTCACCGTTGAAGCCTGGGTAAAATTTAACGCTCTGAATAATAATTATGCGTGTGTAGTTACAAATGTATATTCAAGTGACAAAATCAATTACGCAATTTGTTTCTGGGGAAATAGCACAATCCGTGCCGGGTATCACCAAGCCGGTACAGGTTGGGTGGGAGGACAAACTGGTGCATTTACTCCAGTTATCGGCACTTGGTATCAATTTGTCTACAAAGTTGAAAAAGTCGGTGCAAACTACATCGGTTCGCTGTACCAAAATGGAAATTTGGTTTCGGGTCAAACCACAAGCACTATAGCCCCAAATAATGATCAGCTTGTCGATCGAATCGGAAGGCGCTGGGATAGCGGTGATTACATCAACGGATCAATTCCAATTGTCAGAATCTATTCACGAGCTTTAAGTGATAGCGAAATTATCCAGAATTACAACGCTACAAGCCCTCGATTCCTTAATTCCCCAACCAACTCAGTAGCTCTCACAACAACCCAAGGAGTGGCAACTTCGACAAGTCTCTACTACGCCGGCCTTGGAACAGGAACAAAGACTTTCTCCATCTCTCCTTCTGTAGCAGGGGTTACTCTCGATACCTCTACAGTCAATACAGTTAAGATCAATTTTGACAATACTTTGCAAGCAACAGATTCTGCGACAGCGCGAGTCATCACTCAAACTGTCACTGCTTACGACTCTGTGGGTCAAGCAGCTACAACCCCTGTTTATGTTTCTACAACAATCAATCCACCAATTGTTATCACTGCTTCAACTCCAACGACATTGACTACAACTTTTGGTGTCGCTGCATATGACACCTTTACAGCGACAAGGGGAATGGGCGGTCCATACACATTCTCGGTGCAGAGTTCTGCCTATCAATCTGCTTTCACGATGACTAAACCGTCTGCAAATGTCGGGCTTCTAACAGTCGCGAATAATCTGCCTGCCGGGACCTATTACGAAACGATTACAGCTACTGATTCCGCAACGGCATCTACAACATATCTGTTGACTGTAATAGTCAATCCTGGCATGACTCTGACACCCGTAGGTTCAAGTACTTTAACAACCACAATTACAAAATCGGCATCACTTAGAATAAATATTGCAAACGGTACAGGTGCTAAAACTTTGACAATTTCCAGTCCCGCTGCAGGAATAACGCTGGATTCTTCGACCGTTGGAAGCGGATATGTGACTATCAATGTTGGAACAAATGTACCGGCTAATACTTATTCAGTAGGACTCACGGTTCGAGATACAACTGGATCTACTACTAGCGGAACATTCTCGGTGGTCGTGAATAAATGGCCGGTTATCGGAACTCCAACTATCCCTACGTCTGCTCTTCGCATTCACTTGGATGCAGCAAACAGCTCCAGTTATTCCGGATCAGGAACAACTTGGACAGATCTATCTGGTAGCGGCAAAAACGGAACTTGGCAGAATTCTCCGGTCTTTAGTAGCGACAGTGGAGGAACTCTGAAGATAGGTAATGCAACCACTCAGTTTATGCAGAGCGCCGGGTTAGGCTCGATGGATACCTTCACAGCAGAGGTATGGGTCAAATTTTCATCAATACCTACCGGAGACGCTTGTATTTTGTCTGACAAATACAACGCCACATATATCAATTTCTCAATTTGCTTTAATAATGCAAGTCAAATAGTCGGTGGATATTGGAATTCGACAAATGGTTGGAGACAAACAGCGGCAACTTCCGGAATCACGACAAATACTTGGTACCACTTGGTATATACCGTTTCTCGCTCAGGAACGACTTATTCCCCCGTTCTTTATTTGAATGGCAATCAGGTAGGTGCTATCACCACAAACACAATTGCCCCAGGATCTGGAAGCACGGGATTCTTAGTTGGGACTAACTGGAGAGCCGACTCAACGGTTGTGCCCGGTGAAGTTGCTTTAGTTCGCGTATACAACCGCTCATTTACGGCCGCTGAAGTGAATCAAAATTTCAATGCACAAGGCAACCGATTCCTTGCAACAAATTCAGGAACATCATCATTAACAACAACTCAAGGCCTGACTACATCGATCTCAAATGTTATTGCAAGCGAGGGATCTGGAACAAAAACGTTTGCAATTTCGCCGGTGCAAGCAGGAATTACCTTGGACACATCGATTGCAAATCGATACTCGCTCAACATTGCAAGCACACTGGCCGCAACAGATTCCTCTACAGCAAGAACCTACTATGAGACTGTAACTGCAACAGATTCCACAACGGCATCAACCTCATTGGCATACACAATCATGGTTAATCCTCCAGTGCGATTGACTGTCACAACCGATACAGTCACCACAACTTCCGGTATCGCCGCTTACGACACATTTACTGCAACATTTGGAACAGGAAATAAAACATTTTCTTTAACTGGTTCCCCTACAACGAGCGGCTTCACGCTTACTCAGTCGAACAATGTGGCGGTCCTAAAGGTTGAGCCAACGGCAAACCCGGGAACTTATTATGAAACTGTAACTGCTACTGACTCGCTTGGTGCCACCAAATCGCTCGGTGTCACTTTTACTGTTACACCTCCACCATCAATTTCTGGTTCATCAAATATCGTTACCACTCAAGGAGTCGGGTACTCCTCTCCACTCCTTCAAGCTTCTGGAGGAAATGGAAGCTATACATTCTCACTCGTTTCTAACCCAGTTTCGGCAGGAATTTCCGTCACTTCCCCAAGTCCTGGATTTGCGCGTATAAGAGTTGCTGACACAGTTACCGCAGGAACTTACTACGAGACCTTAACGGTCACAGATGGCTTAAGCGCAACTGGATTGGTAACTTTCACAATTCGAGTTAATGCGCCGGTTGCACTAACTGGAACCCAAACAGTTACGACTACTTATGGCGAGCCGTTCACAACCGGCTTTAATAGCAGTGGCGGTACAGGACCATTTACTTTTAGCGCATCAAACCTTTGCGCAGTTTCACGTTCTACATTTATTGGTGATGGTACAAATGGCACCATTAATGGAACTTCGTACACCGTTGATCAAATTCTTGGCACAGGATCATGTAATTGGATTTCACCTAATGGTGTCAGTACCGCGAGCGTATTAGTTGTTGGTGGTGGTGGAGCTGGTGGAACTCGTGCAGGTGGTGGCGGTGGAGCCGGTGGTTACCAGTACACAGCTTCCCAGTCACTCACACCAAGTACCAGTTATGCAGTAATTGTTGGTGAAGGTGGTACTGGAGTTCTGCTTGATTCTGCAAATAATGGTGGTGACAGTCAATTCGGTGCACTCACACTCGTTAAAGGCGGTGGTGGTGGAGGCGGTGCAATTACAGCTGGCTCAACTGCGCGAAGCGGTAAAGATGGTGGTTCAGGTGGTGGAGCAGCAGGTTACAGAAGTGATACCAATGCAAACATTGGAAGAGGAATTGCCGGACAAGGAAATGACGGCGGACAGGCAGGCGTTTTAAATGCATGGCCAGGTGGCGGCGGTGGTGGTGCTGGGGGTATCGGCACAACCCCTGCATCAAATATAAGTTCAGCTGGAAAAGGTGGAGCGGGAACTTCAAATGCAATAACCGGAACCTCCGCTTGCTATGCAACTGGTGGAGGAGCAGGCACAAATGTTGCTTATGTGGCAGGCCAAGCTGGTGACTGCGGCGGAACAGCATCTCCAAATGGTGGAGCGGGAACTGCGGGCTCATCAACCCCAGCCAAGCCAAAAGCAAATACTGGTGCTGGCGGCGGCGGTTCAGGATGGTCTGATTCTGCAGACCAAGTTGGTGGAAATGGCGCATCGGGCGTTGTTGTACTTCGATATGTGACCCCAACTGTGGAAGCCAGCAACAGCAAGATGTCGTACATAGTTTCATCTGCAGGCACATCTTCAGCGGCAGGCCTTCTCACCTTGTCTATCCCTGAATCGGTGAGCGCTGGAACTTACACGCACACCGTGAAAGTCACTGATAGTGCAGGATCTGTGAGTTCGCCCGTAACAATTAACATAACCATCAATAAAGCAAACCCAAGGCTTGCATTGTCTTTACCTGGCAGCGTCACAACAACTAAATACGGAACCGGTGTATTACTTTCAGCGCAATCCAACACCCCAGGTACATTCCAATTTAAAGATAACGGCACTGAAATTTCTGGATGTGGCGCTCGTCCGACAACTTCACTTATAGCAACCTGCCAATGGGTTCCAAATGTGATTGCCAGCAGGACTGTGTCAGCAATATTTACCCCATCAGATACCTCCAATTTCAATTTGAATGCAACTACATCACTCTCTGTTTCTGTTACTAAGGCGGATACTTTGACTGTCACAGCTTCAAATGAAAGTCTGACTTACACAGGCTCCACTTCATTAGTCACCAAACATTTCACTCAAAGTGGTTTGGTATCAATAGATTCACTGACAGCTGTCTCTATGGTCTATTCAGGCACCGCAAACGATGGATCCAGTTATTCCAGCTCAACCGCACCTACAAAGGCGGGTACTTACGTCATTACCCCAGACACCAGCACTGCGGGCATATCAACAATTTCAGGAAACTATCTCGGAGTCACTGTAGCTACGGGAACGCTGACGATTAATCGAGCACCAAACACTTCTTCTTTGGTTTATCCAAC
>CAZSEW010000005.1:0-22029 GCA_964606025.1 uncultured Candidatus Planktophila sp. | reverse complement strand
CACCGATTGTTTCCAATCAAGTTGAGTACTCACTTCTCAATCGCAGTGCTGAAGCAGAGGTACTGGAATGTGCCCGCGAGACCGATACAGCGATTCTTGCGTGGGCGCCATTGGGTCGCGGAGTGCTCACTGGAAAATATCGCAAAGGCATTCCTAGCGATTCTCGCGCCGCAGCTCCACACTTTGTAAAACATGTTGAGCCCTATTTGGATGAGAGGTCTGCTCGGATTGTTGAGGCGGTCTCTGTTGCATCAGAAGGACTTGGTTATTCGCCTTTGGAAACCGCCCTCGCTTGGGTACGTGATACCCCAGGAATTACCAGTGCGATTGTTGGTGCACGCACCGGAGCTCAGTTGCGAGGAATTTTAAAATCAGAAGAGATCGAGCTGCCTGAGATAGTTCGTACCGCACTTGATGAGATCTCGGCTTAAGCGTTCTCCATGAAATCTTTTAAGACATTGACCCCAAAGTGGAGACCTGAAATTGGAACTCGCTCGTCAACTCCATGAAATAGCGCCATGAAATCTAAATCGGCTGGCAAGCGAAGTGGACTAAATCCGTAACCAACTATCCCAAGCTCAGAGAGCGCCTTGTTATCTGTGCCACCACTCATGAGATATGGAACGGGAATACCTTCTGGATCAAACTTTGTAATCGCGTTGCACATCGCTTCAACGAGGTCTCCCTCAAAATCAACTTCTAGAGCTATATCTCTTGAAATTGTCTCAATCTCAATATCTTTACCGATAATTGAGCGAATCGTCTCGTTAAGTTCATCCTCGTGACCCGGCAAGAAACGTCCATCAATCACCGCTGATGCGGATCCTGGAATCACATTTGCTTTATAGCCTGCCTCTAACATTGTTGGATTTGCTGTATTTTGAAGAGTGGCACCAATCATTCGTTCTGTTGGACCAATTTCCTTCAATAATGGACGGAGATCTTTCTCGTCATAGGGTTTTCCAGTGGCTTCTGCAATTTTCCTAAAAAGTACCTTCACCGTCTTTGTATAACGCTGTGGCCATTCATATCGACCGATCTTTGTAACAGCTTCAGTGAGTGCAGTCAGAGCGTTAGCGTCATTCATCATCGAACCGTGTCCAGCGCGGCCGCGAGCAGTGAGCTTCATCCAATGGATCCCTTTTTGTGCAGCTTCTACAAAGTACAGACGCTTTCCATCTGCGACCGTCACGGAAAAGCCACCAACTTCAGAGATCGCTTCAGAACATCCGGCAAAGACCTCTGGGTGATTGGCTGTCATCCATCTAGACCCGTAGGTCATTCCCGCTTCTTCATCGGCAAAGAACGCCAAGACGATATCGCGCTCTGGCGTAAAGCCTGTTCGCGCCCATGATCGAACTATCGCCAAAATCATCGCATCAACATTCTTCATATCGACTGCGCCTCGACCCCAGATCATTCCGTCAAGAATCTCTGCTGAGAAAGGATCAACGGACCAGTCATCTGCATTTGCGGGAACAACATCAAGATGACCATGAACAATCAACCCAGCTCGAGTGGGATCACTCCCCTTTATTCGCGCAATGACATTGCAGCGATTGGGTGCAGATTCATAAATGGTTGCTGTGATTCCAACTTCGCTCAGTGATTTAACAACATAGTCGGCAACAGCCTTCTCATCGCCTTTTCCTTCTCCGTAATTGACGGAAGGTATTCGAATGAGATCCTGACAGATAGAGACAGCCTCTTCCTCAATCGATGGGAATGTCTGCGCGCTCTGTGATGTAGCCATGGAGTTATTCTCTCGCTAATAGACCCTCTTTTGCATACAAGGCGTGAGAAAGATATATTTGCCCCGCGGTACTCGTCCGGGTGGCGGAATTGGCAGACGCGCTAGCTTGAGGTGCTAGTTCTCGCAAGGGATTAGGGGTTCAAGTCCCCTTTCGGACACAAGTAATGGTGGTTGGTAAATGGATAGAGATCTCGATATTCAGAGCTCTCTATCCCTGATCCGAGATATCCCAGATTATCCAAAAGCAGGAATTCTCTTTAAAGATATTACTCCGCTCTTAGCCAATCCAGATGCTTTCGCAGTCATTCTAGAGAATCTATCGCCCTTAACTCACGAGATTGATTTTGTTGCGGGTATCGAAGCTCGAGGCTTCATCCTTGCAAGTGCGCTAGCCGCTAAAACCGGAAAAGGATTTATTCCGATCCGCAAAAAAGGGAAACTTCCTTCAAAAACTTTCTCTAGAAGTTATGGACTTGAATACGGCGAGGACGAGTTAGAAATTCACCAGGATGCCTTTCTCCCTGGTTCAAGAATTCTCTTGATTGATGATGTCTTAGCTACGGGCGGAACAATCTCCGCCGCTCTCGATTTGATTGGCGATGTTGGTGGAATAGTTCCGGTGATTTCAGTCCTCATTGAGATTACATCTCTAAAAGGTCGTGAACTGGTAATGGCTAAACATCAAGGTTCCCTCGAGGCTCTCCTTCAGGTTTAGCCTTACCGGCGCAACGTGAGCGCAATTAACTTTTACATGGCAAGATTCAGCCGTGGCCGAACTTGTTTACTACTGCGGAACGATGGATAGCGGTAAATCCACGCTCGCACTTCAGACGGCACATAACCATAAATCTCGAGGTCGTGCTGGCCTCATTTTCACCAGCAAGGACCGTGCCGGCGCTGGAGTAATCAGTTCCCGTCTAGGTCTTCAATCAGAAGCTATTGAAGTGGAACCATCCTTAGACATTCATAAATTTGTCGTCGAACATCTTTCCATGGGAGACCGAATTGATTACATCATCTGTGATGAGGCTCAGTTCTACCAACCAGATCAGATTGATGGTTTAGCGAAGATTGTCGATGGCCTGGGAATTGATGTCTACGCTTTTGGAATTCTTGCCGACTTTAGAACGAAACTCTTTCCCGGCTCTGCTCGCTTGGTGGAACTGGCAGATCGAGTAAATACCCTTCAAGTGGAAGCACTCTGCTGGTGCGGCTCCCGCGCCACCCATAATGCTCGTACGGTCAATGGCGTTATGGTTACCGAAGGTGAACAGGTCGTAGTTGGTGATGTTGGAAAGAGCGAAGAGATTGCATATGAAGTACTGTGCAGACGTCATCACATGCGAAATGTCACCGCTCGAGCCTCACGCTCTGGTCATATGAGTTTAGATCCACTTCCATTCACCGAATAAACGCAGGAATACAGAGAGACAGGTAGAGAGATGAATACACGCGCCTATGCAGCTATGTCAGCGAAGGCTGATCTAGTTCCTTTCCAATTTGACCGCCGCGAAGTTGGGGCTCACGATGTTGCACTTGACATTAAGTACGCGGGAATTTGTCACTCTGACATTCACCAGGTACGCGAGGAGTGGGGTCCAGCAATCTTCCCTATGGTCCCAGGACATGAGATCGCAGGGGTTGTAACTAAGGTCGGGTCATCAGTATCAAAATTCAAAGTTGGCGACCTTATTGGCGTCGGCGTTTTCGTCGATTCATGTCGCGTCTGTGAAAATTGCAAAGCCGGTTTACAGCAGTATTGCCTTGAATCAATGACAGGTACATACAACGGTCTCGAGCGTGATGGTAAGACAGTCGCTATGGGTGGATACTCAAATTACTTCGTTATCAATGAGGATTATGCGGTGAAAATTCCTGCGAACCTTCCACTCGAAGGCGTTGCTCCACTTCTCTGCGCCGGAATAACTCTCTACTCCCCTATCAAGCATTGGAACGTTGGGCCGGGAAAGAAAGTTGCCGTGATGGGGCTTGGCGGACTCGGTCATATGGGCGTTAAATTTGCTGTGGCGATGGGTGCAGAAGTTACTGTGCTCTCGCATTCACCTCAGAAAGAGAAGGATGCTCTTGCAATGGGAGCGCATCACTTCATCTCAACAAAGGATGAATCAATTTTCACAAAACATGAGAAGACCTTTGATGTCATCCTCAACACCATCAGTGCTGAGATCGATATCAATCTTTACCTCAACCTTCTAAGACTGGATGGAACTCTTGTGGTGATCGGTCTACCTGGCAAGCCATATGCAGTTCAGGTTGGGTCCTTGCTCAATGGACGACGTTCAATCGGCGGTTCAATGATTGGTGGAATTCCAGAGCTTCAAGAGATGCTCAACTTCTGTGGTGAACATAAGATCACAAGCGATGTTGAGGTCATCAAAGCTGACTATATAAATGAGGCATATAAGCGCACCGTTGCAAGCGATGTGAAATATCGCTTTGTCATCGATGCTTCTACTATCTAGAGAAAATGGCTATAGAAAAGCATTGAGGAGCGTTGCCAGCATTGGAGCTAGGAAAAGTGCTGGCAGTAAATTTCCAACTGCAATTCTCTTTATCTCAAGCAATCTAAAGGCAATCGCGATCAGCATCAAACCGCCGCAGATGGTCATTGCATCTATCTGATATTGATTAAGCACGTTGCCGAGTGAGAATCCGGCCACGGTCCACAACCCTTGATAGATAGCAACGGGGATTATGGATGCCATAACGCCCCACCCCAGCGTAGATGCGAATGCCATTGCTGCGAAGAAATCGAGAGAAGATTTCAGTATCAACTGCTCGATTCCTTGACCCGCGCCGTCACTGATGCTTCCTAGAATTGCGAGAGGGCCAATCACGAACAACAGTGAAGCTGAAACAAATCCCTCGATAAAGGGGCTCTCTTGCGAAGCCCTGAAGCGCTTTCGCAGATTCTCCCCGAAAGAATCTAAGCGTTGCTCTAACTTAAGGGCAGAGCCAATCAACCCACCAATGAGCATCGAGCCAAGAATTAGAAGTAGGCCAGTACTTTTTGGAATATTGTCATTGAAGGAGTCTGCCCATAGAGGAGCTAGAGCTGAAGCGGCCCCGAGAAGCGTTACTAGGCCTAGAACATCTGTAATCAACTTTTGCGAGGTCGACCGTAAACGGTTGCCCAGTGTTATTCCGATTCCTGAACCAATAGCAATTGCGGCAACATTGAGAAGAGTTCCAGAACCAACAAGCATGTGAGTAACTATAGACTGAAGCAATGAATTTGAGATCACTTACGAATGCGTTACGTCCCCATAAAACTGTCCCCGTTACACCATGGACAGCAACTGGGCGCTGGGATCTCTCATTCTCACGAGTCGTGATCCTCTTCTTTGGTCTAGCAATCTTCGGTCTCGGAGATTCATTACTAATTCAGGCAAATATCGGTAATGCCCCTTGGACGGTGCTCGCCGAAGGCGTCACTTTGAAAAGTAATCTCTCGATTGGATGGGCAACATTCTTCATTAGCGTCTTTGTCCTGCTTCTCTGGATACCACTAAGAGAGCGCCCAGGTTTCGGAACTCTCTCAAATATTGTTTTGATCGCA
The DNA here is from genome assembly GCA_964606025.1 of uncultured Candidatus Planktophila sp. GTDB lineage: Bacteria > Actinomycetota > Actinomycetes > Nanopelagicales > Nanopelagicaceae > Planktophila. The sequence goes on along the minus strand of CAZSEW010000005.1, from coordinate 16,696 downwards.
CTCTTCATTCAAATAGGAACAATGATCTTTTCGGAGGTTAATTCCATTCCAGCTGGAATTGCATACGATCTCTTGGGTATCGCACTCGTTGGATTGGGCTCAGCTCTCTACATCACCTGTGGCCTTGGACCAGGACCAAGAGATGGCGCTATGACGGGAATTCACCAGCGCAGCGGCATCCGCGTAGGACGTGTTCGAATGGGAATAGAAATCACAGTGTTACTGGCCGGTTGGGCTCTCGGCGGAACGGTCGGAATAGGCACTGCGCTCTTTGCGCTCCTTATCGGCCAGTCAGTGGCGATTTTCCTGGGCTTAGTGGCGCGTATTTCCCGTACTTCCCAAAGCTCCTGAACTAGCCTTAAGGCCTTCCTTCGGTCTGTGAGCCGTCACTTCACACGGGGTCGCAAACACCCCCGTTAACAAAATCAGGAAGGTTTAACATGCTCGATAGTTACTTCAAAATATCGGAACGTGGCTCAACCATAGGACGTGAAATCCGCGGCGGTCTAGTCACATTCTTCACAATGGCGTATATCGTCGCCCTCAATCCACTCATCATCGGCCTAGCGAAGGATGCAGATGGTAAGTACATCGGTGGCGGAGATGCTCCAAATCTCGCACTCGTTGCAGCGATGACTGCACTTATGGCCGGCGTTCTCACCATTCTCATGGGCGTTGTTGGAAATTACCCTCTTGCACTTGCAACCGGCCTAGGTCTCAACACATTCGTAGCTGTTGGCATCGCCTCACAAATGACATGGGCAGATGCGATGGGTCTTGTCGTCCTTGAAGGCTTGATCATCACCATTCTCGTTCTTACGGGATTTCGTACTGCGGTCTTTAGGGCAGTTCCTTCCCAACTTAAGGTCGCTATCTCTGTTGGTATCGGTCTCTTCATTGCTCTTATCGGTCTCGTTGATGCTGGTTTTGTTCGCCGTACTGGCACTGGTCCTGTTCCAGTAACGCTCGGCGATGGTGGAACTCTCGTTGGTTGGCCAATCATTGTCTTCGCACTTGGTTTATTCCTAACCATCGGTCTTATGGTCAAAAAAGTTAAGGGTGCGATCCTCATCGGTATCGTTGTTGCGACTGCCGTTGCGGTTGCAATCGAAACTGCATTTAAGATCGGTCCTAACTTTGATGGTGCTACAGGCAAAGTCAATCCAAAGGGTTGGGGACTCAATGTTCCAGCGATGCCAGATGCTGTAGTTGCATCACCTGATTTCGGTCTCTTCGGTCAGTTCAACCTCTTCGGTTCACTCGACCGCGTCCCATTGATCACCGTTATCCTGCTTGTATTCACACTCCTTCTCTCTGACTTCTTCGACACCGTCGGAACCGTCACAGCGATTGGCGCTGAAGCAAATCTCATCGACAAGCATGGCAATATCCCTAATAACGATCGCATCCTTCTCGTTGACTCATTGGCGGCTGTAGCAGGCGGCGCTGGAAGCATCTCATCAAACACTAGCTACATTGAATCTGCTTCAGGTGTCGGTGAAGGCGCTCGTACTGGCCTCGCATCTGTTGTTACAGGAATCTGCTTCTTGCTCACAACTTTCCTTGCGCCTCTTGTTGCAATCATTCCTTATGAGGCTGCAACACCAGCTCTCGTAATCGTCGGCTTCTTGATGATGACCCAGATCAAGGCGATTGACTGGGAAGATTACGGAATCGCGATTCCAGCATTCCTAACAATCATCTTGATGCCATTTACCTACAATATTTCAGTAGGTATCGGCGCTGGATTTGTATCTCACGTTGTTATCCGTTATCTCCAGGGGCGTCGCAAGGATGTACATCCTTTGCTTCTCTTGGTATCGGGTCTCTTCATGATTTACTTCTTATCATCACCAATTAATACCTGGGTTGGTTGATCCTCCCCAATCTTAAGAGAAATCGCCACCGTATCGGATTGATACGGTGGCGATTTTTTTTCTACATCGATTCTCACAATCTCCAATCAATCGACGTCTTTCCATTACTGACTAAAATCTCATTGGCTCGGGAAAAAGGTTTGCTTCCAAAGAAACCGCGGTATGCACTTAGTGGACTTGGATGTACCGAAGTTATTGAATCCTTAAAGAGTGGCGCAAGATTGGCTGCCTCTTTTCCCCAAAGAATTGCAACCGCTCCTTGAGCAGCTGCTGCTTCTGCTATTGATTTAGTGATCATCTGCCAGCCCAAGTCGTGATGAGCATTTGAGCGTCCAATTTCAGTCGTGAGAACTCGATTAAGAAGCAGTACACCTTGATCTCGCCACATTTCGAGATTGCCTGACTTGGGAATTTCAAAGCCGAGATCTGATTGAAGTTCTTTGAAAATATTCTGTAGAGACGCGGGTATCTTCTTCACATCACGTGAGATTGAGAATGCCAGACCGTGGGCATTTCCAGCAGTCGGATAGGGGTCTTGTCCAACAATCACGCACTTCACCTCAGTCAGTGGCAACTCAAGTGCTGCAAAGATCTGCTCCCGAGAAGGTGTTAGGACAGAGTCGTCCAGAGATTTGAGAATTCTGGAGATTTCATCCGAGAGGGGTTCGAGTACTGGTCTCCAACTAGAGTGCACGCGCAGAGAACCGATATCCATCAAAACGAACTTCCATCGGTAACTCAAAGATATTGGACATATGTTCGCTGGTGATGACATCAGCGATAGGGCCAGAGACTGCCGCTACGCCATTCTTGAGGATAAGCGCGTGAGTTGTTCCTGATGGAATCTCTTCAATATGGTGCGTTACTAGAATCGTAGCTGGGGCATTCGGATCCGATGCGAAGATTGAAAATCTCTTTAGTAAATCTTCGCGTCCACCTAAATCTAGACCTGCAGCCGGTTCATCAAGCAACAATAACTCCGGATCTGCCATAAGTGCGCGTGAAATCTGAACTCGCTTACGTTCACCCTCACTGAGAGTTCCATACTCCCGGTCAGCAAGATCACGAACACCGAATGTTGTAAGAAGCGCTACAGCTCTAGATTCATCCCATAAATCGTAGGCTTCATTCCATCTTCCCAGGATTGCATATGCCGCTGTAAGTACAACATCGCGGACTTTCTCTTCGTAAGGAATATCTTCGGAGACAAGGGCTCCGCAAATGCCAATACGAGTGCGCAGTTCCCAAAGGTCAACGCGACCCATCTCTTGATTGAGAAGAAGAACTTTGCCTGATGTAGGAAAAGCTCTCGTGGCAAGAATCTGAAGAAGAGTTGATTTCCCCGCACCATTAGGGCCGAGTACTACCCATCGCTCCCCTGGTTGTATCGCGAAATTGAGAGGACCAAGAATCATCCTCTCGCCGCGTCGAACTGAGACATCTCTCAATTCAAGAACGCTATTGGTGCTCATAGGTGGAAAAGATATCTCCTTCACCTAAGAATCACTCGTAAATTGACGACATCACCAACGTGATTCGCGATAACCTCACCGTATGAGCGAAGAAAAGAGCCTCTTTACTGGGCTAATTTTGGTTTCAGGAGTCGACTCTCCCGGAATCACTAAGGCGCTTTTCGACACTCTCGCCCCTTTCGCTGTCACTGTCCTTGATATTGAACAAGTTGTTATAAGGCAGCGATTGATTCTGACGGTACTTATTTCTCTCAATCCTGACCATGCAACTGCCATTGATGAAGATCTCACCGCCTGCGCAGATCGTCTCTCCGTCGATATCGCAACTTCATTTAGCGAACAGGGTGATTCTTCTATCGCTGCAAAGAGCGGACTTGTACATGTTGTAGCACTTGCCAATCCACTTGCTCCATCTGCTATCGCCGCAATCGCAGAAGCTATCGCCTCCCAGAATGGAAATATCGAACGTATTCATAGAACTGCTAGTTACCCGATAACCGCGATTGAATTTACAGTCTCTGGCGTTGATGCGACCAGTCTTCGTCATAATCTGGCAGGTATCGCAGCAAAATCTGAGATTGATATTGCAGTCTCTCCTGGTGGTTTGATGCGCTGGGCTAAGAAGCTAGTAGTTCTCGATGTGGATTCAACTTTAATTCAACAGGAAGTTATTGAACTTCTCGCAGCTCACGCTGGAGTCGAAGAACAAGTACGACTCATCACAGAGCAAGCAATGCGAGGTGAGCTCGATTTCTCCGCCAGCTTGCAAGCTCGTGTGGCACTGCTAAAGGGCTTGCCTGTTAGCGTGATTAACGACGTACGGGCTCAAATTCTTTTGACTCCTGGCGCAAGAACGCTTGTCGAGACCCTTAAGAAACTTGGCCATAGCGTTGCGGTCGTTTCAGGCGGATTTACTGAAGTGATCGAGCCCATTCTCAAAGATCTATCAATCACTCATTACCGAGCCAACACACTTGGGGTTGAGAAAGGTCTTCTTACCGGCTTAGTTGACGGTCCCATCATCGATCGCGCTGCTAAAGCACAGGCTCTTCGAGATTTTGCAGCCCTTGAATCAGTCAATCTCGAACAGACTATCGCCATCGGTGACGGTGCAAATGATCTCGACATGATCGCAATTGCAGGCATGGGAATCGCATTTAACGCAAAGCCAGCAGTTAAAGCAGCTGCAGATAGTTCTGTCTCTGCGCCATTCCTTGACTCAGTTCTTTATCTACTTGGTATAACTCGTGAAGAGATTGAAGAAGCGGGCGCTACGCGCAGATAAGAATTGTGGCCTAATTAAAGGCGGCAAGCATGAATATCGGTGACGAGAATCCCTCGACCACCTAAGGCCCAAATTTCATCCATTAAGCGATTGGTATCTTTTCGCAGAACCATCGCTCTCACCGCAACCCAATCTTCCTTCTGCAAAGGTGAAATAGTCGGCGACTCAAGACCAGGAGTAATCGCGCATGCTTCAGAGACTTTGCTCTTCGGAATATCGTAATCAAGCAGAACATATTGTCGCGCAGTTACTACACCTTGCAGGCGTCGAATCAGGATTTCAAGTTCTTGGGCAATTTTGGCATTTGGACCTTTAATCAATATCGCTTCTGATTGAAGAATCGGATCACCGAAAATCGAAAGTCCGGCTTGTCTCAGAGTATTTCCAGTACTCACTACATCGGCTATGACATCTGCAACTCCAAGACGAACACTACTTTCGACCGCACCATCAAGACGAACAACCGTGGCTGCAACATTAAGCCCTTTCAAGTGGCTCTCAACGAGCCCTGGATAGGCAGTCGCAATTCGCTTCCCAGCAATCTTTCCCACTGTGAGCTCTTGATCCGCAGGACCTGCAAATCTAAAGGTGGAAGATCCAAAATCGAGGCTGAGGACTTCTTCGGCCGAAGCACCTGAATCGATAAGCAAATCACGACCGGTAATTCCTGCCTCTAACTCGCCAGAGCCCACATAGATTGCGATATCTCTCGGGCGCAAGTAATAAAACTCGACACCATTTTCCGAATCTAGGAGAACGAGGTCTCGCGAATCGACACGTTGACGGTAGCCTGCCTCTTTCAAAATTGCGATGGAAGATTCCGCAAGTGATCCCTTATTTGGAACGGCGATACGTAACATGATGGCTCCCTAGAGAAACTTGTAAATGTCGGTTGGAGTCAAGCCTCGCGCCAGCATGAGTGTCTGGAGACGATAAATCAATTGACTAATCTCTTCAGCGAGGGCTTCATCTGATTCATGTTCTGCAGCGATCCACACCTCGCCGGCTTCCTCGAGAACTTTCTTTCCAATCTCATGAACGCCAGCATCAACCGCTTCTACCGTTGCCGATCCTGCTGGGCGATCGGCGAGTTTCTGCTGGAGTTCAATCCATAAGGAATCAAAAGTTTTCATAGGGATACTTTACTTGAGTAAATCAATGGCCGGTTGGCAATTAGCGAACCGTGATCTTCTCTCGCAAAAGATTGACCATCGCAGCTGGGTCTTCAGCGTTAAAGACAGCACTTCCCGCAACAAAAGTATCCGCACCTGCATCTCGAGCAATATCAATAGTCTCAAGAGATACCCCTCCATCGACCTGCAACCAGATTGGGCGAGATCCCATCAATTTCTTAGTTCTTTTCACCTTATCCATCATCTCGACCATAAACTTCTGTCCGCCAAAACCTGGCTCGACAGTCATAATCAAGACCATATCAATATCGTCGAGATACTCTTCATAGAGTTCAATTTCGGTTGCAGGTTTAAGAGCAAAAGATGCACGCGAACCATGGCTACGTATCCCAGATGCAGTCGCTCTGATATCGCTACATGCCTCAACATGGAAGGTGACGCTGGCAGATCCAGCTTGCGCATAATCGATAGCTATTTGATCGACCTGCGCAACCATGAGATGGGTATCTACGGGAATTAAAGTCTCACGAATAATCTTGGTCGCCGCGTCAAAATCGAAGGTGAAATTAGGAACAAAAACATCATCCATGACATCTAGATGAATGAAGTCGCTGACATCAGCAATCTTTGCAATTTCTGCTGCTAGGTTTCCGCGATCAGCGTTGAGGATGCTCGGTGTTATACGAATATCTTCACTCATGCATGCACCCGCTTTCTAAATATCGCGAGGAACATCGAATCAGTCTCGTGACGTCCTGTCCAGAGTGAGAAATTGGGGCCTCGCGTCGCTCCAATAAGTTCGCTCGGCATACATTCCGCAACATCGAGCTGTTCGAGTTCGGGATGGTTCTTTAAAATCATCTGAACTTGGGCGCTAGTTTCCGCGAAATGCGGGCTACATGTTGCATAACCGAAAATGCCCCCATCATTGAGAACCGAAATGGCCGCATCAGAGAGTTCGCGTTGAAGTTCAGTAAGGGCACGAAGATCCTGAAGTGTTCTGCGCCAACGAACTTCAGGACGTCTGCGCAGAGCACCTAAACCTGTGCAAGGAACATCGGCAAGAATTGCATCAAATCTAACCGGTTGAGAAGCGATATCTCGTCCATCGCCGACGATAACCGGAAAAGACCCTATTACTTTCTTAACTAGGGCTGCTCGAGGTTCTGAAATTTCATTTGCAAAGAACTTCTTTCCATTACGTCGAGCAAGATGTGAAATGAGCGCAGCCTTCCCACCAGGACCTGCACAGAGATCGAGAATATTCTCTGCGTTGCGGGCAAACTTCATAAAAATATCTGCCACAAGCTGAGAGCCCTCATCCTGTACACCAGCCTTGCGATGGCGAATAAGTTCTAGTGATCCCGGCGAACCTTGGAAACGTGCACCGTAAGGTGAGAAGCTCGTCGCAACACCGCCAAGTTCAATGAGGTCCTCCTGTGTTGACTCCCCCGGCCATGACACAAGCGTTGGCATCGCTGGGACATTATTGGCCGCTAACTCTTCTTCTACCAATGCAAAATCCTTCAGAAGATCGTAATACGCTGACACAACCCACTCTGGATGCGAATAGAGAATCGCTAGTTTTACAACAGGGTCTTTAATCTCTTCAATAGGCGCGAGCCACTCCTCTAAACTCACCGCACTTACCTTACGCAGAATCGCATTTACATAGGATGCTTTTGATTCACCGATTACCTTTCGAGCGAGCTCGACAGTTGCCGCAACTGCAGCATGGGTTGCAACTCGCATCTCAAAGAGTTGATGAACACCCAGACGGCAGATATCTACAATCCCAGGATCCACTTCACTCAACGGCCTATCTGCAACTTGCTGCAAAATGTAGTCGTGGCGACCCTGCATACGCAGAGTTCCATATAGCAACTCTGTCGCAAAACCCTTATCTCGAACCTCGAAATTTGATGCCGTTAGCGCTTGAGGCAGTAGAAGATTTGAGTAACCGCCTCGATGATTAACCTCACTGAGAATGTCATAGACCAAGACGCGTACAGCATCGGGCTTTGGAGACTTAAATGAATCTCGACGCGCTTTAACCAAAGAGCTCACCTGGCAGCAAGCGCGCCCCATTAACCCATGATTGAACCGCGGTCCGCGACTTACCTTGTGGAGTGATAAACCCGAGTGATAAGGCTGAGGTAGATGTACCAACAAAGAGTTTCTTCTCCTTGAATAAAATCTCTCCTGGTTTAAGAACCAATTCTTCAACAACCGGTGTTTCAATTTTTACTGTAGATCCGCGGAAAGTGGTCCATGCTCCTGGATGCGATGTGAATGCCCTTATCTTTCTGGAAATCCTCAAAGCATCGTCACTCCAGTTGATCTGACATTCTGCTTTTGTGATTTTTGCAGCTTTTGTAGCATGCGTTGAACCTTGCGGCGTTGGCTTAACCCCACCTTCAATCATCTTCAATGATTCAAGGAGCGCCTCTGATCCGAGCTCTGATAGCTCCTTGAAAAGCTCATCAGAGGTGATGTCATCATCGAGGGCAAACCTTTTCATCAAGTAAATCGGACCCGTATCCATTCCTTCATCTAATTGAAAGACGGTTACTCCCGTAAATGCATCTCCTGCCTCAATCGATCTCTGCACCGGCGCAGCGCCTCGCCATCTAGGTAGCAGTGAGAAATGGAGATTGATTGAGCCATAAGTGGGAGCGCTTAACTCCTCGAGTGTAAGGATTTTTCCGTAACCAATCGTGATCATGAGATCCACAGTGGAAGCTAATTTGAGGAAATCATCCCTTGTCTCCGGCTTATGGCAGTTGATACCTGCGCTTGTTGCCCATTCGCTTACCGCGCTCTCTTTCAACTCTTGTCCTCTTCCAGCGGGTCTATCTGGCTGAGTTATGACGAAGGCTAATTCGAAATCCGAGTTTCGAAGAGCGTTGAGTGAATCGATGGCAACTTCTGGAGTCGCCGCAACTGCAATACGCAACTACTTTCCCAAACCTGGTGAGTGAGGTGAGACCTTAATTGTTGGGGTGAATCCATTCTGTGAATTCATCCCAAACCATTCAGATTCACGAATCTCCTTCATCGCCAATTTTCTATTCTCTTCAGAGAGGCGATCGATAAAGAGCACTCCATCAAGATGATCTGTCTCATGCTGGAGAGCTCGAGCTAATAGCTCCGTTCCTTCTACAACTATCGGTTCTCCATGCATCGTAAAACCTTTGGCCACTGCTCGAAATGCTCGTGGCGTTGGATAGACCAAATCAGGGAAACTTAAACAACCCTCATCACCATCTTGTTGCTCTGTACTCAGTTCAAGTGTTGGATTGACCAGATGACCAATAGCCTCATCAACATCCCATACAAAGACTCTCAGTGGAACTCCAATCTGAGGCGCGGCAAGTCCTGCACCGGGTGCTTCAAGCATCGTCTCAGTTAAATCTTTTACTAACTTACGCAGCTCTTTATCAAAATCTACGACCTTCTGAGCAGGCGTAACCAAGACCGGATCTCCGAAATGTCGAATTGGTTGCACAGTCATATGCTTATCTTACCTACTTGGTGATTGAATATGGATCTATGCGCATCGCGAGTAAATTCTTCTTTGAAGCGCTTCTGCGTCGCTGATATTCATGTATGAGAGCTACCAAGGATTGAGCCTCATCCAATGGTCCCAATAAAACGATCCGCTGCATTTCACCTTTCATGTGGATGGGGCCAAGAATGCGAAGTGCGCTTGGTAATCTGCCTTCATCTTTCGCTGCCTGAAATCCACGGATTAATTGCTGAAATTCATTTGCTGCAACATCTATGGAAACAGCTTTTGCATATGGTGGAAGCCCTGTCTCTCTTCTTTCTTCTAGCTCTCTATGAGCGAGAAGACTTGGTTTCCAGGATGCAAGTGCCCCGATTATCGGACTCGAGTGTGATATCACCAAGAGAATTTTTCCGTCCTCACTTATAAACCCGGCCTGAGAGAAGATCAATTGCTGCGCTCTCTCAAGTGATTTGAGATCAGATTCGTTGAGTAGACCATCAGCATCAAGTACTACAACGGCTGAGTAACCCTCATTTACATACGGTGCACTTCCAGGTGTTGCAATCACGATTCCTTCATTTAAGGAACCGTCCTCGAGCATCGAATCACCTTCAGATAGAGAGATCTTTACTCCAGCAAAAGCCCTACCTATCTCTTGAGCATATCTCGTAGATCCGCGTGAAAGTAGATATGGGGACTTACCTGAACACCATGCACAAATCCAATCTGGATACTTGTTATCACAGAGAGAACATTCGATTGGTGATGAGGCAGATTTTTTCAGTAGACGAGACCCACAGGTGCAAAGAGAAAGGTTGCGACATTTAGAGCAAGATATCGCTTGCGCGTAACCCTTTCTCGAAGCTAAGAAGAGAACCGGACCCACCTTAAGTGCAGATCGAATAGCAGGAATAATTCGTCCAGGAAGAAGCTCTTGGAACTCTTGCTGATAGCTCTCAACGATTATGCGACTCTTTGTCGCTCGAAACTTAATTTCACCCGATTCAATCTGTCGCGCGACCTCAGCACTGGGTGCAAAACCGACAGCCAAGAAATCAATCTTCTGCAGTTTCGCACGAATCAAAGCGACATCTCTCGCGTTCCAGCCAGGAGTTCTTTGTTCAAAGAGATGTTCCGATCCCTCATCAACGAGGATTATTTGCGCCAAATCTGGAATATCGGCAAAGATTGCACTTCGAGTTCCAATCACTAAATTATCTGTTGAATACTTCGCTTGAAGAAAGTTTCGATAACGGACAGTTCTATCTAGCGATGAGTCAAGTACAAGTGCTTCCGGGTTAAGAGATTTCAATCGAGAGATTGATCGGGAATCAGGCACTATTACAAGCTGACTCCCCTTAACGCTCTGCTTTGCGATCAACTCTGAAAGCGCGTCAAAAGGATTTCTATGCGATGGGAGCTGGAGAAATTCTCTGCGCTCTTTCGTAGAGATTCTCCTACTTTCAGGAGTTATCCAGACTTCCTTCTCAACCGATGCAGCTCTAGGAGGGATAGCAGAGCGAATAAGGTCGTAGGGATTTGCAGCCCATGCCTGAGATACAGCGAGAATCAAATTCAATAAATCTAGGGAAGCCACCGATATTGGTGAAATCACCTTTGATATGGGTTTAAGTCCCCCGATTGCAGACCCTTCAACAACGCTAAGGACTAGGCCTTCAACCTCGCGACCGGCAAAAGGAACTTGAACTCGAATTCCAATTGAAACCTGATCGACTAGTTGATTCGGGATTGAGTAGTCATACGGCTGATCAAGGTGATAGACACCAGTATCCACCTGAATCTGGGCAACCAAATTAGATTGCTCTGACCTTATTGACTCCCTCTTTGCAACTTCAGCTTTGAGTCGAAGTGGCTTCATAGCGAGCTTCTGAATTTACGAGTTATTTAACTGCGGCTTGCAGCGCTGAAACTCTGTCTGTTCGCTCCCAAGTGAAGTTAGGCAACTCGCGACCGAAGTGACCATATGCAGCAGTCTCCTGATAAATAGGACGCTTCAAATCTAAGTCGCGAATGATTGCAGCAGGACGAAGATCAAATACTGTCGTGACTGCATCTTGAATCTTCTGGACCGGAACTGTCTCTGTTCCAAAAGTCTCAACAAAGACTCCCACTGGCTGGGCCTTTCCAATTGCGTAAGCAACCTGCACTTCGCAACGCTTTGCAAGGCCAGCTGCAACAACATTCTTAGCAACCCAACGCATTGCATATGCCGCTGAACGATCTACCTTTGAAGGATCCTTACCTGAGAACGCTCCACCTCCGTGGCGGGCCATTCCTCCATAAGTATCCACAATAATCTTTCGACCAGTAAGTCCAGCATCACCCATAGGTCCGCCGATAACGAAACGGCCCGTTGGATTGATGAGAACGCGCATATCTTTGCGCGGTAGATCAATCTTTGAAAGCACTGGGTCGATGACCTGAGCGATGATCTCCGGTGTTAACTTCTTTGCAACGTCCACTTCTTCAGCATGCTGACTTGAGATAACAACGGTATCTAGGGCTATCGCTTTATCACCGTCATACTCGATAGTTACTTGAGTCTTTCCATCTGGGCGGAGGTATCCGAGCGCGCCAGATTTACGAACCTTTGAAAGCTGCTGCGCAAGCTCGTGTGCGAGCCAGATAGGAAGCGGCATTAACTCTTTGGTGTCATCGCACGCGTAACCAAACATTAAACCTTGATCGCCAGCTCCTTGAAGATCGAGTGGATCGGCTGCCGATGCAACACGGTGCTCGAAGGCATCGTCGACACCTTGAGCAATATCAGGTGATTGCTGGCCGATTGAGATTGAAACACCGCAGCTATTTCCATCAAATCCTTTAACAGATGAGTCATAGCCGATACCAATAACTGTATCTCTAACGATTCCCATGACATCTGCATAACCATTTGTGGTTACTTCACCAGCAACGTGGACCTGACCTGTAGTGATGAGTGTTTCTACCGCAACACGGCTAGATGGGTCTTGTTCAAGAAGTGAATCCAGAATCGCATCTGAGATTTGATCAGCAATCTTATCTGGGTGACCTTCGGTTACAGACTCTGAGGTAAATAGGCGCTTCGACATTGGGTTAACCTAACTGAATAAGGGCTGTATCTAGTAGTTCTCTAGCCAGCGTGTCTTTCGTGGTCTTAGCCACTTTGATAGAAGTTCCATCTTTCTTGAAAATTTCACCGTATGTTGTCTCGCTATTGAAGATATCCCCCGCAGAGATGTCATTGAGATAGAGGATATCTGCACCCTTGCTCTCGAGCTTTGACAGAGCCGAGCTACGATCATGGCTCGTCTCAGCGGCGAATGCCACAATGATTTGGCTCTTCTTCTTTGAAGATAAGGACTTCAAAATATCTGCATTTTCAACTAAATCAATACTTTGATAATCACCTTTCTTAATCTTCTCCTGGCGAACTTCAAAAGGTTTCGCATCTGCAACCGCGGCGCTCATAAATAAGGCATCGCAATCGTTAAATCGAAGTTCAATTGCCTTCATCATCTCTTGCGCAGTTTCGACGTGGACTATTTCAACACCATCAATATCTGGTAATTGCGAGTTCGCAGCAATCAAGGAGACCTTCGCGCCACGTCTAGCCGCTTGGCGTGCAATGGCATAACCCTGTTTACCTGATGAGCGATTGCCGATGAACCGGACAGGATCTATTGGTTCACGCGTTCCGCCTGCCGTGATCAGAACCTTTTTGCCAGAATAATCATCTGACGATGAAAGAAGAGATTCGATCTCTGTAAGTATTTGTTGCGAATCAGGAAGACGGCCTTTACCCACATCGCCACTTGTGAGAGCGCCGACTTCTGGCTCCATCACGTGAACTCCCCTGCTGCGCAATGTCTCAACATTTGCCAAGGTCGCAGGATTGCTCCACATTTGCGGGTGCATCGCTGGTACGAGGAGAATTTCAGATGTCGATGCCAGCACAACATTAGTGAGAAGATCATCTGCTCTACCTGCTGCCAGCCTTGCAATCAGATCTGCGGTTGCAGGAGCGATAACGATGAAGTCAGAATTCTTCGCAAGAGAAATATGGCGGACTTCTTCTACACTTTCAAATACTTCGGTTGTCACTGTGCGACCAGAGAGCGCTTCCCAGGTTGCCTTGCCGACAAAGTTCAGGCTCGATGGTGTGGGAACGACGGTCACGTGATGCCCTAGGTCAAGAAGGCGACGTAGTAAATCGCAGGATTTGTAAGCAGCTATTCCACCACCAACACCGAGAACAATTTCTCGGCTTTTGACCTGCATAGCTAAAAACTCTTAAGAGTTACGCAGTTGGTTCGAGGTTCTCGATGGTGAGAAGACCCTCATTGATTTCACGAAGCGCGATAGAAAGTGGCTTCTCGTGAACGTGTGTATCAACCAGTGGTCCTACATACTCGAGCAAGCCTTCACCGAGTTGTGAGTAATATGCATTGATCTGGCGAGCACGCTTAGCAGCGTAGAGAACGAGGCTGTACTTCGAGCCTGCCTTATCGAGAAGTTCATCGATTGGTGGGTTTGTAATTCCATCCATATGAGCGCTCATTCTTTACTCCCAAATACTCTTTAGCGTTTTAAGCAGAGGCGAAGTCTATCAGCCTTGCGACTACCTTCTCGACCTGATCATTAACCACAACCTTGTCGAAGAATGAGGCCGCTGCCATCTCATCTTGTGCCAGTGCTAGGCGCGCTGCACGGCGCTCAGCGCTATCGGTACCTCGGCCCTCAAGGCGTGCAACTAGCTCTTCCCAGGTTGGAGGTTCGAGAAAGACCAAAATGGCCTCTGGCATCTTCTTCTTAACCTGCTTGGCTCCACTAATTTCAATCTCCAAAAGAACACTGTGGCCATCCGCCATCGCCTTTAGTACCGGAGCTGATGGAGTGCCATATTTACTACCGGCAAACTCTGCCCACTCTAAGAATTCATTTCGTTTTACAGATTTATCAAATTCCTCATTCGAAAGGAAATGATAATCAACTCCGTCAACTTCATTGAATCGTGGGGCTCTTGTAGTTGCGGAGACGCTTACGACAAAAGGTGAAGAGCGCTTCAACTCCTTTGCAACGGTGCTCTTTCCAACACCACCAGGTCCTGAGAGAACAACCAACTTCCCACGTACCGTTGAAGTGAGTGACGGAAACTCCCTGAGTATCTCTTCGGCTTGCAAGCGACCAAGTCCTTGAATACGCCGCGTACGGGAAATCTTTAACTTATCGAGAAGCGCTGCGCCCCTGACTTTTCCTACACCGCTCTTAGATTCAAGAAGCTCTAAAACCCTCATCTTTGCGACAATCTCATCACTCTTTGCAAGATCCAAAACCTCTGCAATCGAGAGTTCGCCGCTCTTCACCTGGTTTTTTACCTGTGCTCTGCGTTTACGAGAAACCTTCGCCTTCTCGAGGGCAGCACTTCGCTCCTCAGGAGTAAGAGCTGGAGGAAGAGCCATACGAGTAATTTACTTGAGAATCTCTTCCGCGATTGACCGCGCACGGGCCGACATTGCAGCGGCGCCATCCTTCCAAGCGCTGGTAATGGGTCTACCAATTACAAGTAGTGATGCGCCCGCGTTAATTGCATCAGATGGGGTCATCGTCCGCTTCTGATCATCGCCCTTTGAATCCGAAATAGGGCGAACTCCGGGGGTAATAATTTCGATATCCGGACCTATCGCTGACCTGATCGAAGCAATTTCGAGCGGAGAGCAGACAATCGCCTTTGCTCCAGCGTTGACCGAAAGCTTCGCAAGCGCGACAGCACTTTCAAGTGCGTTGTTTGCATATCCAATCTCGAATAGATCTTCCTCTGAGAGAGAAGTAAGTATCGTGACCGCTGTAATTGATGTCTCTGGAAGCGCTCGTACTGCAGCAGCAACCATCTCTTTTCCACCGGATGCATGCACGGTAAGAAAACGTGGCGATAAGGATTTGATAGCACTTGCTGCGCCAGCGACGGTATGAGGAATATCGTGGAGTTTAAGATCGAGAAATATGTCGGAATCAGTGAGATCTTGAATCGAAGCTACGCCCGTCTGTCCAAAGTTGAGAAAGAATTCAAGACCTAATTTGTAGACTGAGACGCTCTCGTGCGTAGCCTCTACCCAACGCTTAGCAGTCTCTAAATCTGATGTATCGACAGCGAGAACAATGGGAGCCTTCATTAGATCTCATCTCTATGTGCGTATCCGATTGCATCCTTCAAAGTTGCAAATCCACGTGCTGCAAGTAAATCTCTAAGCTCACTTTGAATTTTGATGAGCGCCGTTGGATTACCGAAACTCGCAGTACCAACAGATACTCCTGATGCACCTGCAAGAATCAATTCGAGGGCGTCGCGACCTGAAGCAACGCCGCCCATACCTAAAATTGGAGTCGATGGAAGCGCAGCGTGCACTTGATAAATCGCTCTGACCGCAACTGGGCGGATAGCTGGACCTGAGAGTCCACCAGTCTTGCCCCCAAGGTGAGGTTTCATCGTGTCGAGATTAATCACCATTCCAAGAACTGTATTAATTAGAGCCAGCGCATCCGCACCTGCATCAACAACGCCACGAGCAATATCAGGCAAATTAGTTACATCAGGACTGAGCTTTGCAATTATGGGTAACTCTCCACCGATTGTCTTTCGAACTCCATCAATAACTCTGCGGGAAGCATCGGGATCGCAGGCAAATACCAGACCGCGATTTTCTACATTGGGACACGAGATATTTACTTCTACTGCGCTTAAGCCAGATACCGACCTTAACTTTCTGGCAAGAGTTGAATACTCCTCAATGGTTTCTCCAGCGATAGAGACAATTACTCGAGCTTTCTGTTCGAGAAGCCAAGGCACATCATTGGCTAGGAAAGAATCAATTCCAGGACCTTGCAAACCAATCGAGTTAAGCATTCCTGATGGCGTCTCAGCCATGCGAGGGGTTGGGCGGCCATGGCGGGGCTTGCTCATAACAGATTTAGTCACAACAGCGCCTATGGAATTTAGCGGGAAGAATTGAGCTAACTCTTTGCCGCTACTAGCACAACCACTAGCAGTAAATAGTGGTGATGGAAACCAAGCGTTCCCGAGCGTCGTTGACATATCCACTGGAATCATTGCTGTGCCTCCGGAACTTGCCCAACGAGATCCCATTTGACTCGAGATCCATCCATTACTGGCCCATCAATACATGAACGTAACATTGATACCGAGCCATCGTCCGCGATTACTGGCAGCACACAAGTCATGCAAATACCAATGCCACAAGCCATGGACTCTTCAACTGCACATTGATGAATCACATCGGTCTCTGCGACCAACTCGGTGATCGCTCGCAACATTCCCATTGGTCCGCACGAGTAGATAACGTCGATATTTCTATTCTTCACTATCTCGAGAAGAGTTTCTGTGACTCTACCCTTCTCGC
>CAZSEW010000004.1:0-26044 GCA_964606025.1 uncultured Candidatus Planktophila sp. | reverse complement strand
CGTGTAGAGGGATTTGCAGTCCCTTGCCTCGCCTCTCGGCCATCCGACCAAACTTTTCTAGATAGACAAACCGCCACCCGAAAATAAATTCTAAGCGGCGGTTAATCCGAGCGGACGACGGGGTTCGAACCCGCGACCTGAACCTTGGCAAGGTTCCGCGCTACCAGCTGCGCTACGTCCGCATTTTGTGCAGGGGCAAATCTAGCGCAGCAAGGGCTCAACTGCCAAAGCGTGAAAAAGAATGAGAGGAATTTAGGCTCTTATCTGCGTAGCCTTGGGCAGGTGTTGAACTTTGAGGATTGCTTCTGGATGGGTGGTCGCTTGGCGACCAATCTCAAAGAGATAAGTACTGATCCTGCAGTTCTCGATGATGGAAGGTTCTGGGCGGTTGTAGTTTCCTTTGAGGGGGCCATGACCTTTGCAAGGTTTGAAAACGTAATCGAAAGCGCATTCCCGAAAATCGAATGGAACGGATTTTCTAATACATGGAATTCATCCGTCTCTCGGGATGGATACATCGGCTATGTAGAGCGGATTCGCTCATTGATTGAAAGCGGCACGGTGTATCAGGTAAATGCTTGTTATGAAATGGTCAATAACTCTGCCGACACCCAGACTGATTTATCCGGACTTTTCTCCCGACTTTTACAAGGTAACCCAGCGCCGTTCGCTCAGTATTTGAAGGTTCCAAATCTGCAGATTGCGTCAGCTTCTCCTGAAAGATTCCTAAGTCGAACAGGGGAGTCGATTCTTACATCTCCGATCAAGGGAACGATTCGTGGCGAGAACACTGCCTTTGGGGAGAAAGATAAGGCCGAGAATCTGATGATTGTAGATTTGATGAGAAATGATCTGGGAAAAATCTGTGCTGATGGTTCTGTCGAAGTATCAGAGTTATTCCGCACAGAGGTCCATCCCGGATTGACCCACCTTGTTTCAGATGTTCAGGGTACGTTACGAGCTGGCGTTAAGTGGCGTGAAATATTAGATGCGCTTACTCCAGCAGGTTCGGTCAGCGGGGCTCCTAAGAGTTCGGCGTTAAAAATAATCTCGTTGAATGAAGGTTCGCCAAGGGGTGTTTATTGTGGAGCAATCGGCTGGGTTGAAGGAGATCGTGCCGAGCTCGCTGTAGGAATACGAACTTTCTGGAAAGGTGAAGACTCAGTTGTCAGATTTGGAACGGGTGCTGGAATAACTTGGGGGAGTGACCCTGTAAGTGAATGGGATGAGACTCAGCTAAAGGCGGAGAAGTTAATTTCTATTGCAGGCGGTGAGATCAATTGACTTTAGAACTAGACAGATATGGGTTCCCGAAAACAAGTGGAATTTTCGAAACGATTAAGACAATCGACGGTAATCCGATCTCATTGAATCGACATATGAGGAGGGCACTAGATTCTGCTAGAGAACTTGGAATCTCCATGCCAGCCGAGGAGACTTTAAGGAATGAACTTGCCATGAAACTTTTGAGCAGTCGCTTTCCAGTAGGTCGCCTTCGCATCTGCTTTTGGAAGGAGGGTTTCTCAGTGACGCACCACGAATATGAAGAACTGACCGAGCCCGCTCGAGTCAATTTCCGAAGTGAAACTGTCCATGGTTCAGTGCATAAGAAATTTCCTTACGATGAGCGATTTGAAATTCTGGAATCTGCCAAAGATCAGGGTTTCGACGATTCAATTCTCTTTAATCGGAAGAACGAGGTTACAGAGACAGCGGTATCAAATTTGGTTTTGAGAATTTCAGATCAATGGGTAACGCCCCCAATTACTGCGGGCCTTCTGCCCGGAGTTGTTCGTGGAATTGCAATTGAAGAATGTGGAGTGAAGGTTCGCCCCATCCATATCTCAGAGATTGCAGATATGGAATCCGCCTTTTTGCTCTCAAGTCTTCGTTTAGCACAGCCGATTTCGCATATTGGTGAGATGAAGTTGAAAATAGGTGAGCCATCACTCGAGCTTAAGGCGCAAATAATCGCTTCCTCGAAGCCTCTTTCGGTAGGCTAACCCCCATGTCTCAGATCTCAATAACCGTAGATGGTTCAGCGGTAACTATTGATAGCGAGCAACGACCAACCCAGATTTTCGCTGAGAATAAAGAGATTGTCGTCTGCAAGATCAATGGCGTCCTGGTGGATCTGTGGACCGATCTCAAAGATGGCGATGTGGTGGAAGGTATTTCGATTTCATCACCAGAAGGTCTTGCAGTCCTTCGCCACTCAACTGCTCACGTAATGGCTCAAGCAGTACAACAAGTATTCCCAGGAACTCGTCTAGGAATCGGTCCTCCGATTACAGATGGTTTCTACTATGACTTCGATCCCGAGAACGCTTTCAATCCGCAGGATCTAGAAAAGGTTGAAAGCGCGATGCGCAAGATTGTTAAAGAAGGTCAGCGGTTCAAGCGTCGCGTAACTAATGAGGCTGATGCACTCAAAGAGTTGGCTCACGAGCCTTATAAGTGCGAACTCATCGGCATCAAGGGTGGAAGCACCGATGAGACAAGTGTTGAAGTCGGTGGTGCAGAGTTAACGATTTATGACAATTTAGGTCGCGATGGAAAACCTGTCTGGTCTGATCTCTGTAGAGGCCCCCATCTGCCTTCCACAAAGCACGTTCCTGCATTTAAGTTGATGCGCAGCGCAGCTGCATATTGGAGAGGTTCTGAGAAGAATCCAATGCTCCAGAGAATTTACGGAACAGCGTGGCCATCACAAGATGAACTTAACGCTTACCTTGAGCTTCTTGCGGAAGCAGAGAAGCGCGATCATCGTCGTCTCGGTCAAGAGCTCGACCTATTCTCATTTCCGGAAGAGATTGGTTCAGGACTTGCCGTCTTCCATCCCAAGGGTGGAATCATCCGCAGAGCCATGGAAGATTATTCGCGCAAGCGCCATGAAGAAGAAGAGTACGAGTTCGTTTACTCACCTCACTTAACTAAGGCAGCTCTATTCCAGAAGTCTGGACACCTCGATTGGTATTCAGAAGGCATGTATCCGCCAATGATTATGGATGAAGAGCTCCACGCGGATGGCACTATCAAACGCGCAGGACAGCAGTACTACATGAAGCCGATGAACTGCCCATTCCACAATCTCATCTTCCAGTCTCGTCAGCGCTCATACCGTGAACTTCCACTTCGCCTCTTTGAATTCGGAACTGTCTATCGCTATGAAAAATCAGGCGTTCTCCATGGAATCACTCGTGCGCGAGGATTTACTCAAGATGATGCTCACATTTATTGCACAAAGGAGCAGATGCCAGGGGAGTTAGATTCTCTTCTTACCTTCGTTCTCAATCTCCTTCGCGATTATGGGCTTCAAGATTTCTATCTTGAACTTTCAACTCGCAACCCTGAGAAGTCTGTGGGTGAAGACTCTGATTGGAATGAAGCTACAGAGGCTCTTCGAAAAGCAGCACTTGCTCAAGGGTTGGAGCTTGTCCTTGATGAAGGTGGAGCAGCTTTCTACGGACCAAAGATTTCCGTGCAAGCAAAAGATGCTATTGGACGTACATGGCAGATGTCGACTATTCAAGTTGATTTCCAGTTGCCACAACGCTTTGAACTCGAATTCTCTGCAGCGGACGGTAGCCGTCAACGGCCTGTAATGATTCATAGAGCGCTCTTCGGATCTATCGAAAGATTCTTCGGAGTTCTCACCGAGCATTACTCAGGAGCTTTTCCACCATGGCTTGCACCAGTTCAGGTTGTTGCAATTCCGGTAGCAGATACATTTAATGATTATCTCTTTGATGTCGCAAAGAAGCTGAAGGCTGCTGGTATTCGTGTAGAGGTTGATGCCTCTGATGATCGTATGCAGAAGAAGGTTCGCAATGCGCAGATGCAGAAGGTTCCTTATATGTTGATCGCTGGTGAAGAAGATATGAATTCTGGCGCAGTTTCGTTCCGCTACCGCAATGGTGAGCAGAAGAACGGAATCCCAATCGCGCAGGCAATCGAAGAAATTTTGGAAACTATCTCTACTCGCAAGCAGGTTTAACTCATGTCGATTATCGATGGCGCAGGAATGCCAGATGGCTGGCATCGACTTTGGGCACCGCACCGCTTGGAGTACCTACGCGGTGAGAACCGACCATTAGAAGGCAATGAGGTTGAGTGCCCTTTCTGTCGCATCCCCAACCTCAGCGATGAAGAGGGTTTGATTGTCCATCGCGGAAAGAGCGCATTCGTCGTAATGAATCTCTATCCATATAACCCAGGCCATCTCTTGGTTTGCGCATTTAGACATGTTGCAGATTTAACCGACCTGACTGATGAAGAACGTCATGAGATAACAGATCTATCTGCTCATGCGATGTCAGTTCTCCGTAAGGTCTCAAAGGCCGATGGATTTAACTTAGGTATGAATCAAGGAGCGATTTCGGGTGCTGGAGTAGCTGCGCATATACATCAACATATAGTCCCTCGTTGGTCAGGGGATGCGAACTTTATGCCAATCATTGGCAAGACCAAGGTTTTGCCGCAGCTACTTACGACTACAAGAGAAGAGCTAGCTGCCGCTTGGTAATTGGTTGATGTATTCGAGAACGATATCGACCCCAAGGCCAGAAGTGAGATTGATTGGTATCGCCGGGAAGATAATTCCGGCAGCAAATGCACCATCTTCCATCTCCGACATTTGATCAAAATACTCTTCGCGAAATTCACGCACCAACTCTTCATGCTCTGGATCGCAGTGGCGAATCGATTGAGGAGTCGTTGTGTAATCGATAATCATCAAATCTTCTAGGCGAATCAAAGCTGCAGGATTTCCATCTTCACCATGGAGTACCAAATAAGGTGTGACTAGTTGATCAAAGACTCGATTAGCCACCATAACGGCATCTTCAAAGTCGAGCTCTTGGCCATCTAAACCTGTTACGACAACGATGCGCGGGGTTTGATAATCATCAAATGCGCTCCAGGTCGCAATGGTTTCTGGATCGATACCTGCCGATGGATTGATTGAAAAAACTGCGAGGTCGGTCTCGGGTCCAGGTTCCTGTCCGATTTGCCCGCCAAGCGCGGTAGCCACCGCTTGAGGGTTAGCTGATACGTGTCCATAAACGTGGATACGTTTCACAGCGCCGGAATTGGATGTTGGCATGAGGTAAAGCCTACGATGGGACCGATGATTAGTGGCGCACTGAAACCGACTGTTACACGATTAATTAATCCTGTAGCTCGACTAGCCCTGCGGATTGGTTTAACCCCGAATTCGGTAACCGTTCTTGGTGCAATCGGACTTGTTAGTTCTGCACTCTACTTCTATATCAATGAGCATTTTTTCGTTGGAACCTTGGTGATTACCGTTTTTGCTTTAAGTGATCTCTTCGATGGGGCGATGGCGCGAATTTCTGAACAAGGGTCAAGTTTGTGGGGCGGATTTCTAGATTCCACCATCGATCGCATTACTGATTCTTCTCTCATTATTGCAATTCTTATTCCATTGATTTCAGCAGATGATTCGCTAGCCCTAGTTGGGTTAACGACACTGGTTACAGGTCTTCTCATCCCATATATTCGAGCTAAGGCAGAGAGTTTCAATATTCAATGTTCAGTAGGAATCGCTGAGCGCACCGAGCGTTTGATAATTCTACTAACCGCAATTGGATTACACGGCCTTGGAGTTCCATATGCGCTGGCGATGGGCCTCTGGCTCCTTGCAATCCTTGGAGTAATTACTGTTTTCCAAAGAATAAGAACGGTATTCATAGGTCTCCACTCATCATGAAAGACTCACTTTCAGCTCTTGCTTACTTCGCAGGATGGAGATTAGTTAGAACTCTTCCTGAGGAGATCGCCTACAAGCTCTTCTCTCTTATCGGACGCAGAGCGGTGCGGGCTAATGGGAAAAGCGTTCAAAGACTGCGATCAAATCTATCTCGTGTTAAACCCGAACTTTCAAAGAGTGAACTCGATGACCTTGTTTCTCGTTCTTTCGATTCATATATGCGATATTGGTGTGACACCTTTCGAATTCAAGATTGGTCCGTAGAAAGAATCCAGAGAAGTGTGACTTTGAATAACGGGCATCTTTTAATTGACGCAGTCCAAACTGGAAAGGGCGTGGTGGTTGCCCTTCCACATTCGGGCAACTGGGATCATGCTGGTGCGTACTTCTGCTCAATTGGAATTCCATTGGTAACAGTTGCTGAGCGATTAAAGCCTGAAGCGCTATTTCAGAAATTTCTTGCATACAGAAGTTCGATGGGCTTTGAAGTCCTATCTTTGGATTCACGATCGTTCGTCACCTTACTTAAGCGCGCTCGAGAGAAGCGTTTGATCGCACTCGTTGCCGACCGTGACCTTTCACGTTCAGGAGTAGATGTCGAATTCTTTGGTCATCCTTCTCGAATGCCTGCAGGTCCGGCGCTTCTGGCCATCAAGACAGGGATTCCTCTGGTTGTTGCCCACGTATCGTATAAACCCATTGGAATCCACATCGATTTCACAGAGGTTCAGATACCTGCAAAAGGAAGCGAATCTGAAAAGATATCAGCCACGGTTCAAGCTTGCGCTGATCTCTTTGCTAAGGGAATTGCACGACATCCAGAAGATTGGCATATGCTTCAAAGGATTTGGATTGATGGAAATTTTAAGGAGCGCCACTGATGCATTTAGGTAAATTAAATGCCGATTGGTAAGAAGCGCATCGGAATTGTCTGCCCTTACGGATGGGATACACCCGGGGGGGTCCAGAGCCACGTCGGTGATTTAGCTGAGTATCTGATTGCTCAAGGCCACTACGTCTCAGTTTTAGCACCAGTGATCAACGAAGAGGGAATTCCTGATTACGTAACAAGCGCCGGAAGACCCATTTCTATTCCGTATAACGGTGCAGTTGCAAGAATTTTATTTGGGCCTCTCGCCTTTGCCAGAGTGAAGCAATGGATCGGAAGTGGCAACTTTGATCTTTTGCATCTCCACGAGCCTGCGATTCCTTCAATATCACTTCTTGCATGCTGGGCATCAGAGGGTCCTCTCATTGGAACATTTCATGCCGCATCAACGAAGCAGAAAATTGCCTTTGCAATCACGCCATTTATCGAACCTGTAATTGAGAAGCTCACAGCCAGAATTGCAGTCTCAGAAGCTGCTCGTGAAACTCTAAAAATCCACTTGGACACCGATGCGGTTGTCGTGCCGAATGGAATTTACACAAAGAAATTCTCCGATGCCCATAGCGATCCCCGCTGGAGTGGAAACACAATTGGCTTCATTGGACGTTTTGAAGAGAGTCGAAAAGGACTATCGGTCCTGATAGAAGCACTTCCTACAATTATCGAAAAGATTCCAGATATCCGCGTAATTGTGGCTGGACCGGGAAATCCTGCAACAGTTCTTGAAGAGATAGAGCCACATCTTCGTCAGAGATTTACCTTCCTCGGTCGCATTTCGGAAGAAGATAAAGCGAACTTCATGTCTTCTGTCGCAATCTATGTTGCCCCCAATACAGGAGGTGAATCATTCGGAATTATTCTCGCTGAAGCGTTAGCTGGTGGTGCATCGGTGCTGGCAAGTGATATTCCCGCCTTTGATTCATTGCTCGGTCACGGAAAATATGGATCACTATTCCAATCAGAGAATTCAGAGGATTTAGCGAAGAGAGCAATCGAGTTATTTAACAGCCCCGAACTCCGTCGCACTATTGCAAGGGCTGGACGTGAGTATGCGCAGAGCTTCGACTGGGATGTGGTCGCTGAGAGAATTTATGATGTCTATGAGATGGCTATGGTCGGACATAATGGAGTTACGCTGAGTTCAGATAATCGTGCTTGGAATAAATTATTGGGGAGAAATTCATGAATAAGTTTCTCTTAGCGGGGCTATTAATTGCCACCTTGGCTTGGTATCTCTCATTCCTCGCAACGCGATTAGATCGCTTACATAACCGTGTCGAAACAAGTTGGGCCAATCTCGATGGTCTCCTGCAGCGAAGAGCTGCGATTGCAATTGAAATTGCTCGTTCAGAAATCTCTGACCCAGCATCATCGCTATTGCTCACCTTTGCCGCTCACCAAGCGCGTGAGGCAAGTGTTCGTGATAGGTCGCAGGCTGAAACTGGTCTGACCGGTGCCTTAGGAATTCTGCTTGAAAGTTCGGGGGATATTTCAAGCCCCATCGAATTAGATTTGGTGCGCGAGCTCGATGATTTGACGAGCAAGATTAAGGTTGCAATTGCCATGCATGTTGAGGCAGTAGATAGGACCCAAATGGTTCGCAAGAAGTTTCTCATTCGCTTATTCCGTTTAGCGGGCCATGCTCCAGCTCCAGTCATTTATGAATTTGAAGGCGATGTTCTTTAAGCGCGCAGCGAAGATTGTTGCCCTTGCAACTCTTCTTATCGGTGCAATCGCTCTCTTCCGGCCGGATACTTTTACTTCGGTAAAAATTCCATTTGTAAAGAGTGAACCGACGAATTCCCTCAGTGGGCTACCTGGTGGAGATGGTCCGATTCTTGTTGTGAAGATAGATGACACTCGTTCAGCACATCCTCAGATAGGTATTGAAAAAGCCGATATCGTCTATATCGAACAAGTTGAAGGTGGTTTAACTCGTCTCGCCGCGGTCTTCTCATCAAAGATCCCTCAACGCATAGGGCCAGTTCGCTCTGCTCGTATCTCCGATATTGAGTTACTTGCGCAGTTTGGTCGAGTTGGATTTGCCTACAGTGGAGCGCAGAGCAAGTTAAGACCGGTTCTTGCTGCAGCGAATCTTGAGAATGCAAGTGCGGAGCGAAATCCTGCAACCATTTACACAACGGACCCATCGAGAGTTCAGCCCTACGCCATGGTTTTGAGAGCAGATCTTTTACTCAATTCACTGAAAGCAAAAGGTGTGAAGCTAGAAGAATCTAAATCTGTTGGCTGGAAATTTGGAGATGCACCTGAAGGGGGAGAAGTAGTTTCGGATATTCACCTCTCATGGCCGGCAAGTTCCTACGATGCACATTGGTCGGAAGATGAAGGTCGATGGCTTCTTGATCATGTTGGTGTGCCTAATCTTGCGGATTCAGGAGTTCGTCTTGGAGCATCAACGCTAGTGATTCAAATGGTGAAAATTACAGACTCCATTTATAGGGATAAAGTCGGTGGAGTTACACCTTTCTCAGCAACCGTTGGAAGCGGTGAGGGATATATCGCCCGCGATGGAAAAGTCTTTAAGGCTCTCTGGAGCCGGCCAAGCGAAGAGAGTGGAACGAAGTGGACCACTATTGATGGTGAAGAAATCTCCTTTAAGAAAGGTCAGATTTGGGTAGCCCTTATGGATAAGGAGCCAATTTTCAAGAGGAAATCTGTGGATGCGACAAAGTCAGGTTCAAAGTAGACTTCACACCCCACGGATTTAGGAGCAATTGATATGTCTGAAGCAACCGGTACTGCACGCGTTAAGCGCGGAATGGCGGAGATGCTCAAGGGTGGCGTCATCATGGATGTCGTCAATGTTGAACAGGCGAAGATTGCGGAAGATGCTGGTGCATGTGCAGTAATGGCGCTGGAGCGAGTCCCCGCCGATATTCGTGCACAAGGTGGAGTTGCTCGCATGTCTGATCCAGACATGATCCAAAAGATTCAGGCAGCTGTCTCGATTCCCGTTATGGCAAAGGTTCGCATCGGACACTTTGTAGAGGCACAAATTATTGAGAGCCTCGGTGTTGATTACATCGATGAGTCAGAAGTTCTTACTCCAGCTGATTACACAAACCATATTGATAAGTGGAACTTCAAGGTACCTTTTGTCTGCGGTGCTACAAATCTCGGAGAAGCACTTCGTCGAATCAATGAAGGTGCTGCAATGATTCGCTCTAAGGGCGAAGCTGGTACTGGAGATGTTTCAAATGCGATGACACATATGCGCACAATAGGTGGAGAAATTCGCCGCCTAACATCTTTGCGCGAAGACGAACTTTATGTTGCAGCTAAGGAACTCCAAGCGCCTTATGCACTTGTAAAGGAAGTTGCCGAGACAGGCAAGCTTCCCGTTGTTCTCTTTACAGCAGGCGGAATCGCAACTCCAGCTGATGCTGCTCTCATGATGCAGATGGGAGCTGATGGCGTCTTCATTGGTTCCGGAATCTTTAAATCAGGAAATCCGGCTCATCGCGCTGCTGCCTGTGTTAAGGCAACAACATTCTTCGAAGATCCCAAGGTTCTTGCAGATGCTTCGCGTGGCTTAGGTGAAGCAATGGTTGGAATCAATGTTGCAGATATTCCAGTTCCGCATCGTCTTGCTGAGCGCGGCTGGTAAGCCCCACTTTCATAATGAAAGTTGGAGTCTTAGCTCTACAAGGTGATTTCCGCGAACATATAACTGCGGCGCAAAATTGTGGTCACACAGCGGTAGCTATTCGACGAGAGTCAGAATTGGCCGGAATCGATTGCCTTATTCTCCCAGGCGGCGAATCAACAACGATCATCCATCTTGCTCAAACTTTTGGACTTTATGAACCGTTGAAGAAGAGAATTTCAGAGGGACTGCCTGTCTACGGTTCCTGTGCGGGAATGATCCTCTTGGCTGAGAAAGTTATTGATGGAACTCCTAATCAAAAAACTTTTGGTGGTCTTGAAATAACAGTTCGACGCAATGCTTTTGGCCGCCAAGTTGAATCCTTTGAAAGTGAACTGGAATTTCTGGGGGAGAGAATCAACGCAGTATTTATTCGAGCCCCTTGGGTTGAAGATCATTCCAAGAACGTTGAGGTTCTAGCAACTGCGGCAGGTCACCCAGTGGCGGTTCGCCAAGGCAAGGTTCTGGCAACGAGTTTTCACCCTGAATTAACTGATGAATTAAGCGTTCATCGCTACTTTTTTGAAGAGATCTGTAAAGCGAGATAAAGTTGGGCCATTAGGGAGAGCTAGCTCCCCTCGAAGTGATTGAGGTGTTTTCATGTCAGGCCATTCCAAATGGGCAACGACAAAACATAAGAAGGCCGTTATTGACGGTCGTCGTGCAAAGAACTTTGCCAAGTTAATCAAGGCAATTGAAGTTGCAGCGCGAAATGGTGGTCCAGAGGTCGATGGAAACCCAACTCTCTTTGATGCGATCGCTAAAGCGAAGAAAAATTCAATGCCCGCTGACAATATCGAGCGCGCAGTTAAGCGTGGCGCCGGTCTTGAATCTGGTGGTGCAGATTGGCAGACCATTATGTACGAGGGATATGGTCCAAATGGCGTCGCAATCATGATCGAATGTCTCTCAGATAATCGCAACCGTGCTGCTTCTGAGGTTCGCGTTGCGGTTACCCGCAATGGTGGATCAATGGCTGACCCTGGATCAGTTTCTTATCTCTTTAATCGCAAGGGCGTAATCATCGTAAATAAAGCAATTGGAGCTACTGAGGATTCAATCTTGGAAGCAGCTCTCGATGCTGGTGTTGAAGAAGTTAACGATCTCGGTGAATCTTTCGAGGTTGTCTGTGAAGCAAGTGATCTCGTCGCTGCTCGTACTGCTTTGCAGAGCGCAGGTATTGATTACGAATCCGCTGACTCTTCATTCCTGCCGTCTATGCAGATTCCTCTCGATGCAGAGGGTGCGCAGAAAGTATTTGAACTCATCGATGCAATTGAAGAGCTAGATGATGTACAGAATGTGTACTCAAATTTCGAAGTATCAGATGAGGTTATGGCGAGCCTTTCATAGGCATTAGGGCCTTGAACGCCTAGGCTTGGAAATTATGAGCCATCCACATGTTCGAGTCCTGGGAGTTGACCCGGGGCTGACTCGCTGTGGAATTGGTGTAGTTGAGGGGTCGGTCGGTAAACCTCTTTCACTTGTTGGGGTCGGGGTCATCCTTACACCGGTCGATGCGCCTCTTGAAAATCGACTTCTTCAACTTGAAGCAGAGTTAGAAGAGTGGATTGCACTTCATAAGCCAGATGTCATTGCAGTCGAGCGTGTCTTCTCTCAACACAATGTTCGAACCGTTATGGGTACAGGTCAAGCAGCTGGTATCGCTCTCCTGGTTGCTGCTCGTCGAAATATCTCTGTCGTCATGCATACGCCATCTGAAGTTAAGGCAGCGGTGACCGGCTCAGGTCGCGCAAACAAGGCACAGGTTGCTGAAATGGTGAAGCGGTTGCTCAATTTGGAAACGATTCCTAAGCCTGTAGATAGTACCGATGCACTGGCTTTAGCGATTTGTAATATTTGGCGAGGTTCGGGAAACTCAAAAATTGAAGAGGCACTGAAGAACGAGAAGAGTCGTTTAGTGAAATTGGTAAAGAAGTGATTTCACTCGTAACGGGAATCGTTCGTTCAATCTCAACAGATAAGGCTGTCATTGAAGTTGGGGGCGTCGGGTTATCGCTTTCGATTACCAACCAAACTAGTTCACAATTGCACCTTGGAGCCAGTGCGCAGCTTTTCACATCTCTCGTTGTCCGCGAAGATTCACTAACTCTCTTTGGATTCTTAGATGACCAAAGCAGAAATACATTTGAGCTTCTTCAAACAGTTTCTGGCATTGGTCCCAAAGTAGCTTTGGCTGTTATGGGATCGCATTCTTCAGAATCCCTCGCTAGAGCAGTTGCTCAAGAAGATATTAAAGCGATCGAGAAGGTTCCTGGAATCGGGCGGAAAGGTGCTCAACGCCTCATCCTCGAACTCAAGGGAAAGCTCACCGATTTTGCTTCAGTTGGTACCTCTCATGTACATCAACCAGTGTGGCGAGAGCAGTTAATGTCAGCGCTTATTTCACTTGGCTACTCTTCAAAGGAATCAGATAGCGCAATTAACGAAGTCCTTGCCGAATACAGTGAACAAGGGGTGGATCCATCATCACTAGAACTTTCTGAACTATTGAAGAGAGTTCTCCAATCAGGACGTAGAAGTTAAATGAGCGATGATCGTTTAGTCTCAAGTGAAACATCTGGAGATGAGTCTTCGATAGAACATGCTCTGCGCCCTAAGACGCTTAACGATTTCATCGGTCAACATCGCGTAAGAGAGCAAATCGACGTTCTGCTTTCGGCGGCTAGAAAGAGAGGCTCTGCAGCCGATCACATCTTGCTCAGTGGACCGCCGGGGTTAGGTAAGACAACTCTTGCAATGATTCTGGCTTCAGAGATGCAAACGCCAATACGTATCACCAGCGGTCCGGCAATTACGCACGCTGGTGACCTTGCGGCGATTCTCTCTTCACTCGTTGAGGGCGAGATTCTCTTTCTCGATGAGATTCATCGCCTGCCAAGACCTGCAGAAGAACTTCTCTATTTAGCGATGGAAGATTTCAGAGTCGATATCGTCGTAGGCAAAGGGCCAGGAGCAACCGCAATTCCACTTCAGCTCCCGCACTTCACATTGGTCGGTGCCACAACACGGGCTGGACTTCTGCCATCTCCTCTTAGGGACCGCTTTGGTTTCACTGCGCATT
Source organism: uncultured Candidatus Planktophila sp. (assembly GCA_964606025.1). Lineage (GTDB taxonomy): Bacteria > Actinomycetota > Actinomycetes > Nanopelagicales > Nanopelagicaceae > Planktophila. The sequence goes on along the minus strand of CAZSEW010000004.1, from coordinate 12,672 downwards.
TGGATTTCTACGAATCTTCTGAACTTGAAGAAGTAATCTCGAGAAGCGCGGCTCTTCTTACTCTGGATATCGATAAGAGAGCTATTGCCGAAATAGCAGGACGTTCACGTGGCACCCCACGTATCGCTAATCGATTACTTCGAAGAGTTCGCGACTACGCCCAAGTCAGAGGTGACAATAAGTTGACTCATGATGATGCCCTCAAAGCCTTACTTATGTATGAAGTAGATGAGAAGGGTCTTGATCGTCTCGATAGATCAGTTCTCTTAGCTCTGATCGAGCGATTTAATGGGGGACCAGTAGGTCTATCGACTTTGGCAATCGCTGTGGGCGAGGAGACTGAGACAGTTGAATCAGTTGCGGAGCCATTTCTGGTCCGCAATGGTTTTATGGCGAGAACCCCACGGGGCAGAGTCGCTACAGCTCTTGGATGGGAACATGTGGGACGAACACCACCTGCGGGGATTCCAACCATTTTCGACACACCAGCGCCTGACGCCTAGACTCTGCTCCTATGTCCACACCTACTAAACCAGTGAAGACCTCGAGTCGCCCAGCACGTGCACTTCTCCTTCTAGCGATTATTTTCGTCGGATTGATTGGAACTGCACTTATCCAGGGAGCGACCTCAGTTCGACTCGGTCTTGACCTTCGCGGCGGAACAAGTGTCACGCTCCAACCACGCGCATCTAATGACTCAGACAAGATCACTTCCGAAGCGATCGACCAGGCCGTTGCGATTATTCGTCAACGTGTTAACTCACTTGGAGTCGCAGAGTCTGAAGTAACAGCGCAAGGAAGCGGAACAAATCGTCAGATTGTTATCTCCGTACCTGGAGATTCAGGTCGCCGTGTTGTTGACCTCGTTGGACAAACAGCAGAACTTCGATTTAGACAAGTGCTTGCTGAATCAGCTGGCCTTGGTGGCAGTGGAACAGATACTGCTACTCCAGTTGCCGGCGTAAGTCCTGCAATCAATGCGCAATTTGCTGCACTTGATTGCACAAATCCAGCAAGTTTGCAGGGAACAGGCGCTGATGCTCCAAGCGACACAATCGTTGCCTGTTCTCGTGAAGGTGGAAGTAAGTACATTCTCGCACCTGCAGAAGTTCTAGGACAGCAAGTTTCGAAGGCATCTTCTGGAATTGATCAGCAAGGTGCAAGTGCCTGGTTCGTGTCCCTTACATTCGATGGGGAAGGCACTAAAGCATTTGGCGCCCTCACTTCACGCGTTACTTCACTTCCATCACCACAGAATCAAGTAGCAATTGTTCTCGATGGGCTCGTTGTTTCTGCACCAGTAATCAATGAAGCAATTCCATCAGGAAATGCTCAGATCACAGGTTCATTTACTCAGACAGAAGCTGCAGATCTTGCAAACGTACTTAAGTACGGTGCGCTTCCACTCGCATTTGATCGTGGAGAAATTCAGCAAGTCTCACCAACTCTTGGCTCCGATCAACTCAATGCAGGTTTACTTGCAGGAATTCTTGGTCTTGGACTCGTGATTATCTTCTCGATGATTTACTACAAAGCGTTGGGAATCGTCAGCGTTAGCTCATTGATTGTCGCTTCATTACTGACTTACCTTCTCTTCTTGGTCCTCGGTGAAACTATTGGATTCACTTTGACCTTGGCTGGTATTGCCGGTGCCATTGTTGCAATCGGCGTTACTGCAGACTCGTTTATCGTCTACTTCGAACGTGTCCGCGATGAAGCTCGCGAGGGAAGATCCCTTCGTACAGCAGTTGAAACTGGATGGGCGAGAGCGCGTCACACAATTATCGTGGCGGATATGATCTCGCTTCTTGCCGCTGTTCTTCTCTACTTCTTCGCAGTTGGCAACGTTCGAGGCTTCGCATTCACATTGGGTCTCACGACAATCGTCGACTTAATAGTCGTATTCATGTTCACAAAGCCGCTTCTCACCGTTATCGCACGTTGGAAATTCTTCTCATCGGGACACCCGCTCTCAGGGTTCTCAGATAAGAGCGTTGGTTTGAAGCAGGTTCAACAGACAACTGTGGAGGCATAAGACAATGGCTAAATTCTCCGGTCTCGGCGGTCGCCTGTATTCAGGTGAGACATCTTTCAACATCGTTGAAAATCGCAAGCGTTGGTACTCAATCTCGGCAATATTCCTTCTCATCTCATTGGGCGCTCTCATCGTTCAGGGTCTGCACCTTGGTCTTGAGTTCAAAGGTGGAGCTTCATTTACCCTCAATAAGCCAAATGTTTCTATCGAACAGGCACGCGCCTCAGTTGAGAACATTGAGATTCCCGGCGAAATCATCGTTCAGAAGATCGGTGACTCAAAGGTTCGCATTCAGACTGGAGCTCTTACATCAGCTGAGTCAACGGCGATTGAAACTGCGCTTACAACAACTTTTGGTGTAACTGCAGAATCAATTGATACACAACTTGTTGGTCCTTCTTGGGGTAAGGAAATTACCAAGAAAGCTCTCTACGGTCTCGTAGCGTTCTTATTGGCTGTAATGCTCTTCCTTACGATGACATTTGAGCCAAAGATGGCGATTGCTGCAATCGTTGCCGTGGTTCACGACGTATTCATCACCGTTGGAATTTATGCACTTGTTGGTTTCGATGTAACGCCCGCAACGATTATCGGATTCCTTACAATTCTTGGTTACTCGCTCTACGACACTGTTGTGGTCTTCGACAAGGTGCGCGAAAACACGAAGTCTGTGGCTGCGACAAGTAAGCAGACATATTCTCAAGCTGCTAACCATGCTGTTAATCAAACAATCGTTCGATCTGCTAATACTTCGATCATTGCACTACTTCCAGTTGGTTCGATCCTATTCGTTGGTGCTGGACTGCTGGGCGCTGGAACTCTTAAGGATCTTTCACTTGCGCTCTTTATCGGCCTAGCAGTCGGTACTTACTCTTCAATCTTTATCGCACCACCTTTCCTTGCACAGCTTCGCGAGAAAGAGCCAGCAATGCAGGCTCTTGCAAAGCGTGTTGCGGCACGTGGGGGAGCAGCTCCTGTTGCAGAAGTTAAGGCAGTTCGACCAAGTACTGGAAGCGGTCCACGTAACCAACCAAAGCGCAAGGGTCGCAAATAACCTAAAGCTTTATGGATACCGAAACCTTAATTGCGCCACTTGTTGTCGCACTTAAGGAACATCACCCAGATTCAGATGAGGCTGAGGTTCGTCGTGCCTTCGATATTGCACTCAAGGCCCACGACGGTCAATTCCGTAAATCAGGTGAGGATTACATAACACACCCTGTCGCTGTTTCGTTGATTCTCGCAGAACTTGGGCTCAATGAGACCACGATTATCGCCTCGCTCTTGCATGACACCGTTGAAGATACCCCGTACTCACTCGATCAACTTCGGAGTGATTTTGGTGATGAGATTTCGAATCTTGTCGACGGTGTAACAAAGCTAGATAAGTTGACTTACGGACCAACTGCTGAGGCAGAAACTGTTCGCAAGATGGTCATTGCGATGTCTCGCGACATCAGAGTTCTGGTTATCAAACTCGCCGATAGATTGCACAATGCCCGAACTTGGGGATTTGTATCCAGTGAGAGCGCGCAGAGAAAAGCACGAGAGACGCTCGATATCTACGCACCACTTGCACATCGTCTAGGTATGAATGCGATTAAATGGGAGCTGGAAGATCTCTCTTTTGCGGTACTCGAACCGAAGAAATTTGAGGAAATCTCGCGATTGGTCGCAGAACGTTCACCCTCACGAGATGCCTTAACTGCAGAGGTAATCTCAACAGTTGAATCTGATCTAGCAGCAGATTCCATTGAAGCAAGCGTCACCGGTCGAAAGAAACATTTCTTCAGTGTTTATCAGAAGATGGTCGTAAGAGGTCGTGAGTTCAACGATATCTATGATCTTGTTGGCATTCGAGTCTTGGTCAATGATGTTAAGGATTGCTACGCAGTTCTGGGTTCCATCCATGCGCGTTGGAGTCCGGTCCCAGGTAGATTTAAAGATTACATCGCAATGCCAAAGTTCAATCTCTATCAATCGCTACACACAACTGTTATTGGGCCGACTGGTAAGGCAATAGAAATTCAGATCAGAACCTATGAGATGCATTCGCGAGCCGAGTTCGGTATTGCCGCACACTGGAAGTACAAGCAAGGGGGAGATCCGGAAAGTAACTCTCCTGAAATGATGTGGCTTCGTCAACTTCACGAGTGGCAAAAAGAGACAGAAGACCCTTCTGAATTCCTTGAGGCGCTCCGTTTTGATCTCGGGAGCCCGGAAGTATTTGTCTTTACTCCAAAGGGCTCCGTTGTCGCACTGCCGGGTGGATCCACACCAGTTGACTTCGCATTCTCTGTTCACACCGATGTTGGTTTGAGATGCGCCGGAGCAAAGGTAAATGGTCGATTAGTGCCTCTTGAATCAAAACTTAACAATGGTGATGTCATCGAGATTGTGACAAATAAAGGCGAGCATGCTGGACCTAGTCGCGATTGGCTCAACTTTGTTAAGAGTCCACGTGCGCGCTCAAAAATTAAAGCTTGGTTTAGTAAGGAACGCCGAGAAGAAGCAATCGATGCGGGCCGGGAATCAATAGCGCGACAGATGCGCAAAGCTGGATTACCACTGCAGAAGATCTTTGCTGGACATGCACTACTGGAATTGGCACACGATATGCATTACGCAGATATCGATGCACTATACAACGCTGTAGGCGATGGCCACGTTTCAGCCTCATCAATTATTGAAAAACTCGTTGCGAGTATTGGATCTGAGGATTCGCACCCACAGCCCACCATCGAGAATATTCCTACCGGCGTACAAACAACTCGCAGGACATCAAGTGCTATTGAAGTTGAGGGCGTTGATGATGTACTTGCAAAGTTGGCGCGCTGCTGTACTCCGGTTCCTGGGGATCCAATTATGGGATTTATTACGAAGGGTTCAGGTATCTCCGTGCACCGCGAAGATTGCATCAACGCCGGGGATTTAAGGGAACACCAGGCAGAGCGCGTTGTTGGAGTTAAATGGTTGGCGGGAGCTGCAAGTATCTTCCTTGTAAATATTCAAGTGGAAGCTCTTGATAGAGCTCGGCTCTTAGCCGACGTTACTAGAACGTTGTCCGAACAGCACGTCAATATTTTGAGCGCTGCGGTAAATACTTCAAAAGACCGAGTAGCGATCTCGAAATTTACCTTTGAAATGGCCGATGCAAAGCACCTTGACTCGGTGCTAGCCGCGGTGCGAAATATCGAAGGCGTCTACGACGTCTATAGAACTTAGTTAATTAAGTCCTAGTTGAATTCAGCGAGGTGTTTCTTAGCTTCATCCAGCCAGACAGTACGAGCTTCTGCTGATTCGAGAGCTTCTTTAGCCTTCTTATCATTTCCAGCAGCAGTTGCCTTTGCAGCAGCCTTCTTGTAATTCTCAATTGATTCCTGTAGTTGAGTGACGACTTCAGCTGCTCGGGCCTTAGCTGTTGGATCAGTCTTACGCCAGATCTCAGCCTCAGCAGATTTAATCTCCTCTTCAACCTTAGCGATACGTGCATCAAAGGCAGCGCGCTTATCGCGATGAGTAATGCCGATCTTCTCCCATGAACGCATAAGTTCGCGGAACGAATTCTTTGCAGCCTTTACATCGGTAAATGGAATAAGCGCCTCGATCTGAACGATGAGCTCTTCACGCTTAGCTAGGTTTGCAGCCATGGAAATTTCACGCTTTTCTAGATCTGCATTCTTTGCAGCAAAGAATTGATCTTGAGCTGCTTTAAATCGCGCCCAGTTCTTAGCATCGTCGCTATTTTTGCCGCGTCCTGCAGCCTTCCATGAATCCATCAATACCTTGAAGCGACGAGCAGTGGCGACCCAATCAGTAGATGTCGCGAGTTTCTCTGCCTCTTCAATGATTGCCTTCTTAGCTGCAGTTACCGTCGCTGAAGATGCCTCTAGTTGGGCAAAGTGGGTACGGCGACGCTTATCAAATTTATTTCGTGAAGCTGAGAAGCGCTTCCAGAAATCGCCATCAGTCTTCTTATCCAGGCGAGGAGCAGCTTTCCACTCTTCGAGGAGTGTCTTAAGACGATCGCCAGTAGCCTTCCAACTTTCAGAGAGGGCAAGTGACTCTGCCTCAGCAACAATTTTCTCTTTCTCAATGATGATTTGTTCACGACGTGCAGCTTTTGCGGCACCCTCGGCAGCCTTCTTCGCTTCATATGCTTCGCGATGGCCTTCAATGAGAGGTTCGATCTGTTCGACTGATTGAGCAAGGGCGGCGAGATCTCCGACACCATTGAGCTCACGTACCTGCTGACGTAACTTCTTTACCGCTTCATATGCATCCTGAGGAACCATTGCGCCACTTGTAATGCGGGCTGCAGTGAGTGCTACTTCTGATGCAAGCGCTTCAAATTTTCTAACGAAGTATGCGAGGGCTTCTTCAGCGCTCTTTCCTGGGTATGAACCGACTGGCTTTTCGCCTTCATTAGTTCTTACAAAGACCGTTCCATCTTCACCAACGCGACCAAACTGCGATGGATCTCCGATAAGTGCAGATGCTGCGCTTGCAATAGAAGATGTGGGAGTTGAGTGAGTGTTTGCCAAAGATGATGGATTGATATCGGTCATGATTTCCCCTTTTGCGCGTCGGCCGTGGCCTTCGTTGAATGTGAGCGAATGTTGAAGAGGTCAAAGGTACCCTGTGCACGCAGGTGTAGTAAATCCACGCAAGAAATAGGGGTCTTTCATGCTCGTTCTCTCATACCCAGCCCCGATGTTTGCAACAAATTGCTGGGTGATTGCAGCCGGCGAGGGAAGCGAGTGCCTCATCGTGGATCCTGGAATGCCAGATATTTCAGCCGAAATTTCGATGATTGTCCAAGAGCATAAGTTGAAACCTGTTGCAGCTCTTCTGACTCATGCGCATTTAGATCATACATTTTCAATCAAGCCACTTGCGGATGGCTATGAAATTCCTACATACATCCATTCAGAGGACCGTAGATTTGTAGCTAACCCTGAAGGTCTCCACGGCGAACAGTTCAATGATCAGTTGCGAGGAATGACTTTCTCTGAACCGAACGATTTGCGTGAACTTCGTAATGAACAAGTTCTCGATCTGCTCGGAATGAAAGTTAAGGCGATTCATTCACCAGGGCACACAAAAGGTTCGCTTATGTACCTTCTTAACGATGAGATTTTGATCAGCGGCGACGTTCTCTTTGCCGGTTCTGTAGGAAGAACTGATTTACCAACGGGCAGTCAGAAGGAGATGGTTGAGACCCTTAAGAAGAAGATATTGCCCCTCGATGACTCAATTCGGGTACTTACGGGACATGGACCTGAGACAACAATTAAATTCGAGAGAAAAAACAACCCTTATCTGAAAGAATTGCAGCCATGAAGTACGAGAAGCTACAAGCGCCTAAGGGTGTGCGGGAATATCTCCCGCCTGAATCCAGTGCCTTTGAATGGGTCCGTGAGAATCTGATTGCACCTGCAAAAGCTTCCGGCTACAAATTAATGGAACTTCCCGTATTTGAAGATACAAACCTTTTTAGTCGTGGCGTTGGTGAATCTACGGATGTTGTCTCAAAAGAGATGTACACCTTTGAAGATCGTGGTGGACGTTCGATAACGCTCAGACCAGAAGGAACTGCCGGAGTAATGCGGGCGGTTATTGAACAGAATCTCGATCGAGGACAACTGCCTGTCAAAGTTTGGTATTCGGGACAGTTCTTTAGAGCAGAACGGCCGCAAGCCGGTCGCTATCGTCAGTTTTATCAAGTGGGGATCGAAGCTATCGGTCTAGATGATCCAGCCATTGATGCAGAAGTAATCGCCATTGCTGACCAGGGTTTTAAGAATTTAGGACTTAAGAGTTATCGACTTGAGATTACCTCGCTTGGAGATTCGCAATCCCGTGCTGCACATCGCGTGGACCTGCTGAAATTCATCGACCAGCTCGATTTGGATGAGGCAACGCAGGCTCGTGCGGCAATTAACCCGCTACGACTCTTCGACGATAAACGCCCAGAGATGCAGGAGAAGATGTCGAAGGCGCCTCTTCTTCTTGACTATCTTTCAGAAGAATCTAAATCGAACTTTGACTCAGTTCAGAGATATCTGACGGCCATGGGGATTGCATTCACTATCAATCCGCGCATGGTCAGAGGACTCGACTATTACACAGGAACAACATTCGAATTCATTCATCCTGATCTAGGAGCTCAATCGGGTATTGGCGGCGGTGGTCGTTATGACGGATTAATGGAGATTCTGGGCGGTCAATCACTCTCTGGCATTGGGTTTGGTCTAGGTGTAGATCGTGCCTTGCTGGCTGCAATTGCTGAGAAGACACTTCCTGAATCGGAATTCTCTTCTGATCTCTTCCTTATTCCACTAGGCGATTCAGCGATGGAATACGCACTCAGAATTGCTCAAGATCTACGCGCTTCGAAGATTTCTGTTGAATTAGCCTTCGGTGATAGATCACTCAAAGGCGCTATGAAGGCTGCAGATAAATCTGGAGCTCGATATGTGGTCGTTCTAGGCGATTCAGAGTTAGAACAAGGCGCTGTCTCGCTTAAGAGAATGAGTGATGGGGTAGTAACTTCCGTTAAGATTGCGGAGTTGCAACAAGAGCTCGGCGAGAAAAGCTCGCGGTAGTTTAGATTTTTAAGGGCGGAAATTTTCATGTTGAGAAATCATGACGCTGGCGCGTTACGTGCTACGCACGCAGGACAGGTAGTCACTCTTGCTGGGTGGGTAGCTCGTCGCCGCGATCATGGTGGTGTCGCCTTTATCGATCTTCGTGACGGCTCTGGTTCCGTACAGGTCGTAATTCGCGATGAAAAAATGGCAGGACAACTTCGTGCCGAGTGGTGTCTTCAAATTACTGGAGAAGTTGCGCTACGCCCTGCAGGAAATGAGAATCCGAATATTCCTACGGGCGCAATTGAGGTCATGGGCGATGATGTTGTTGTCTTAAGTGAGTCAGCACCACTTCCATTCCCTGTCGATTCAGGTAGCGAGAGTGAAATCTCGGAAGAAGTTCGTCTTCGTTATCGATACTTAGATTTACGTCGCGAGGGTCCAGCTGCGAACCTGCGCATGCGTTCCCGGGTCACTTCCGCTATTCGACGAGTGATGGAAGATTTAGATTTCCTTGAGATTGAAACGCCTTATCTAACACGCTCGACTCCTGAAGGCGCACGAGACTTTTTGGTGCCGGTACGCCTTCAACCTGGAAGTTGGTATGCACTACCTCAATCACCACAATTGTTTAAGCAGCTTTTGATGGTCGCTGGAATGGAACGCTACTACCAGATTGCTCGCTGTTTCCGCGATGAAGATTTCCGCGCAGATAGACAGCCAGAATTTACTCAACTCGATATCGAGATGTCATTTATTGATCAAGCAGATATCTTGGCTGTTGCCGAAAAGATTCTTGTTAAGGTTTGGAAAGAAGCAGTTGGTTACGATATTCCAACTCCAATTCGTCATATGACTTATCTAGATGCCATGGACAAATACGGATCTGATAAGCCCGATCTCCGTTTTGGTCTTGAACTGGTAGAAGTAACAGATTTCTTTAAGGCGACTCCATTCCGCGTTTTCCAAGCTCCTTATGTAGGCGCTGTTGTCATGCCTGGGGGAGCGAGCACTCCTCGTCGCGAACTCGATGCTTGGCAGGATTGGGCGAAAGCACGCGGTGCTAAGGGAATTGCATACATTCTTGTCAATGAAGATGGAACTCTTGGTGGACCTGTTTCGAAGAACATTTCAGATTCGGAAGCAGCAGGAATCGCTTCGCTTGTTGGCGCAAAGCCGGGAGATGCAATTTTCTTTGCGGCAGGCGAAAAATCATCCTCACAGCAATTACTTGGTGCAGCGCGTCTTGAAATCGGAAGGCGCGGCAATCTAATCGCTGAAGGTAAGTGGGAATTTTTGTGGATTGTAGATGCTCCAATGTTTGAGCCAACAGATAATGGTGGTTGGACAGCAGTGCACCATCCATTTACAGGTCCAAAGCCTGAGTTTGCAAAGAGCTTTAAGAACGATCCAGCAAGTGCTCTTGCTTATGCATATGACATTGTTCTTAATGGCACCGAACTCGGTGGAGGTTCAATCCGTATCCATGACCGTGAGATTCAAAAGGATGTTTTCTCGGTTATCGGATTGAGTGACGAAGAGGCGCAAAGTAAGTTTGGCTTTTTACTCGAAGCATTTAACTACGGCCCACCTCCACACGGTGGAATCGCACTTGGTTTAGATCGCGTATGCGCACTACTGACTAATTCGGATTCAATCCGTGAAGTAATTGCCTTCCCTAAAACTGCTAGTGGTGGAGACCCTCTTACTGGGGCGCCAACACCAATTACTCCTGCGCAACGCAAGGAAGCAGCTATCGATTGGACCCCTCCGAAGGAGTAGTTCAGGTAGGCTAGAGAAATAGAGATTCACTCTTATTTGTTAAAAGCTAGGAGCAAAACGTGGGCCCAGGTGGAATCGCAACAATCATCGCTGCGGCATCCCTTTTCGTCCTGGCTTTAGCAGTGGCTTACGCGGTCTTTCGCATTAGCCGCTTTATCGATGAGGCAAAGCTGTCGCTCAAGGTATTTACCGATGAGACAGCTCCTTTGCTTAGTGAATCAACAAAGACGTTGGAGTTAATAAATAGCCCACTAGAAAGCTTCGCAAAGATTACAAAGAACGTTGAAGAGGTAAGTACCAAGGTAACTGATGCAACCACTGGATTTATGGATAAGAACGGTGCAGCTGTAAAGGTTGCAGGTGCACTCCTTGGCGCAGCTCAAATGAGTAAAGGTCGCAAGTCGAAGAAGAAGACCGTTTAACTCAGAGATGATCGGAATGTAATCGTGGAATCCGCAGAAATTCGCGCGCGCTGGCTACGCTTCTTTGAGAGCGAGAATAGCCAGGGGCTTAAACATACTGTTGTTCCTTCGGCCTCACTGATTGCCGACGATCCGAATCTTCTCTTGGTTAATGCTGGCATGGTTCCCTTTAAACCATACTTCTTAGGTGAGGTCACGCCACCATTTAAGAGAGCGACATCAGTGCAGAAATGTGTTCGCACGCTAGATATTGATGAAGTTGGAAAGACAACTCGTCACGCATCCTTCTTTCAAATGTGTGGAAACTTCTCTTTTGGTGATTACTTTAAGGAAGGCGCAATCTCTCTTGCATGGGAGTTACTGACTCGACCAATTGCAGATGGTGGATATGGATTCCCTGAAGAGAAGCTCTGGGTCACTGTTTATCTCGATGATGATGAAGCAGCGGATATTTGGCATAAGAAGATTGGTGTACCTCGCGAACGTATTCAACGTCGAGATATGGCAGATAATTTCTGGTCGATGGGCGTTCCCGGGCCATGCGGTCCTTGTTCTGAAATTTATTACGATCGTGGCCCGGAGTACGGTGTTGATGGTGGACCGATTGCAGATGAGAATCGTTACCTAGAAATTTGGAACCTCGTTTTCATGCAGAATGAACGCGGTGCAGGTGGCGGTAAGGATGGTTACCCAATCCTTGGAGAGCTTCCAGCAAAGAGCATCGATACAGGTCTAGGTCTAGAGAGAACTGCTGCGCTGCTTCAAGGCGTTGAAAATATCTATGAGATTGATACAACCATGATGATTCTTTCGAGAGCATCAGAGCTCGCAGGAGTTAAATACGGTGCATCTCAGAAGTCAGATGTTGCACTCCGAGTGATTGCAGATCACGCACGTACTTCAGCGATGCTCATCGGCGACGGCGTCACTCCCGGCAATGAGGGGCGAGGATATGTTCTTCGCCGAATGATGCGCAGAACTATTCGCAATATGAGACTTCTGGGCGTCAACGATCCGATTATGTCCGAGCTCACTGTTGCCGCAATTGCAGCGATGGGTCCACAGTATCCGGAGCTCAATTCAGATAAGAAGAGAATTCTCAGCGTCTCGGTTTCAGAGGAAGAGTCATTCCTTCAAACCCTTAAGAGTGGAACTCAGATCTTTGATACAGCATCTGCTGCGATTAAGAAATCTTCGAAGAATATTTTGCCTGGTGATGAAGTCTTTAAATTGCACGACACCTACGGCTTCCCATTTGACCTCACTCTTGAGATGGCTCGTGAAGTAGGTCTTGAGGTAGATGAAGATGGCTTCCGTAGGTTGATGACAGAACAGCGCGATCGCGCCAAAGCTGATGCTAAAGCAAAGAAGAGCGGACATACAGATTTATCCGAGTATAAGAAGATTGCCGATAATTCAGGTGCAACTTCATTCTTAGGGTATACAGATGTTAGATCTGAATCAAAGATCAATGGAATTTTAGTTGATGGTCTCAGCGTTAACTCTGCTCACGTTGGACAGGAAGTTGAACTAGTTCTCGATCGCACGCCTTTCTATGCAGAAGGTGGCGGACAGCTAGCCGATGGTGGAAAGATCACTCTCTCAACTGGCGCAGTCATTGAGATTGATGATGTTCAAACTCCAGTAAACGGTCTATCTGTGCACAGAGGTCGAGTTATCTCTGGTGAAGTTTCTCTTGGTTCAGATGCACTTGCAGAGATCGATATCGAAAGACGACATGCAATCTCTAGAGCGCACACCGCAACGCATATGGTTCATAAAGCATTTAGAGAGTTACTTGGAGAGACTGCAACGCAGGCTGGTTCAGAGAATTCACCCG
>CAZSEW010000003.1:0-26740 GCA_964606025.1 uncultured Candidatus Planktophila sp. | reverse complement strand
GAGGCAAGGGACTGCAAATCCCTCTACACGGGTTCAAATCCCGTTCCGACCTCCAGTTAGAACTAGCAAGAAAAACAAGAGCACATCGGAGTAGATATGTCAGATAACGATTCAACTCGACCTTGGGGTCGATATGAAATCTTGCAAGACACTCCTACCTACAAAGTGAAGACGATCTGGGTTCAACCTGGACATCGCCTTTCATTGCAGCGTCACCAAAAGCGTCAAGAACATTGGTTCATCGTTCAAGGTGTCGCTGATGTTGTTCTTGGTGAAGAGACATTTACAAAGCGCCCAGGTGAAACTGTCGATGTTCAAGTCGGACAGCTTCACCGAATTGGAAATTCAGGCACTGAAGAGATGATCTTTATTGAAGTTCAGACTGGAACGTACTTCGGCGAAGATGATATTGAGCGTATTCAGGATGATTACGCGAGATAAGCACCTCGGCTATACTTTCTCAACAACTTAATAGATATACCGAAGAAAGACCCGGACGATTGGCTCAGCGGTAGAGCACCACATTGACATTGTGGGGGTCACTGGTTCGATCCCAGTATCGTCCACATAAGTTGCACCTCGATAAAAGAGAGTGAGCTAGGAAATGAATTCTGATTTAGCTTTTCTCGACTTCAATCAAACAGGATTTTCCATTAGATCCGCTGAAGTAATGAAAGCGCGCTCCGAGCATTGGTATGCCAAAACTCCTTACAGCATCGCAGTCTTGCGATATGAAGATGCCAATACTCTCCTCAAAGATAAGCGTCTCTACCAAGGTACTCGTCGCTGGCCTGAACATTACGGAATAACCGAAGGCTTATTGGCCAACTGGTGGCAGACCATGTTGCTCAGCGTTGAAGGTGATGATCACTTAAGACTTCGTAAACTTTCGAGTGCTGCCTTCTCCCCCAGAGCTATTGAACCAATGACCCCATTCTTTGCCCGACTTGCAAATGAATTGATTGATAACTTCTGCGAAAAGGGCAGCTGTGAATTTATGTCCGAGTTTGCAGAGCCCTTCTCGGCTCGCGTTATTACTGAACTACTAGGCCTTCCGAAAGAACGCTGGCGCGAGCTTGCGGATTATGCGACTGAACTTGGCTATGTATTCTCGGTAACAATTAAGAACGATCTTCCAGTTATCGAACACGGCCTTCAAGGAATTCTCGATATTTCTCAGAAGCTCATTGATTCAAGAATTGGGACAGATTCCGATGATTTCGTAGGAACTCTAGTTAAGGCAAATCTGGATGGCCAGAAGATCACAAATGAGGAGCTACTTTCACTCGTCAGCATGATTGTCTTTGCAGGCTTTGATACAACCCGAAATCAATTGGGATTGGGAATGCAGACATTCTCTGCATATCCCGCTCAATGGAAAAAGTTAGGTGCTAACCCTGAACTCGGTCGCTTAGCTGTCGAAGAAGTGATGCGCGTTAATCCGACAATCACTTGGGTATCTCGCGAAGCATCTGTTGATATTGAGTACAAAGAGATCACTATCAAGCAGGGAACAACGGTTCATTTATTAACGATTCCTGCTGGATCAGATCCAGCGAAATTTGAAAGTCCCGAGTTCGATATTGAAAAAGAACGTGCTCCACACTTTGGGTTCGGCGGCGGCATGCACCATTGCATCGGACACTATGTAGCGAGGCTCGATATGAAGGAGGCATTCAAGGCGCTTGCTGCTCGACTACCCAATATGAATGTCGCCGAGGGCGCAACCTACTTACCTGACTCCGGCAATACAGGACCAACATCTCTTCCCATCACATTTACACCGACTAAGAAAATTTCCACTCTAACTTCTCTTTAGATAAATCTACCGCGGGGCCTTCAAAACCTTCCTTGCGGCATCGAAATTCATTGAAAAGATAATCACTCCAATTACCAAATCGGGAATTTGGCTAACCCAGAAATATGTCAGGGCTCCCGCAGAAATGATGAGTAAATTTGCAAGCGCATCATTACGGGCAGAAAGGTATGCAGCTTTCGCCAAACCGCCCACATCGCCCTTATGGCTAGTCAAAAGCGCGGCGCAATACACATTAACGATGAGCGCACCAATGCCCACAAGTGACATTCCGATTCCATCTGGTTGGACGGGCTTGTTAAATCGCGATACGGCTTCAACTACAAAAACCATTCCGGGCATGAGAAGGACTAGGGCCAGCACATAACTTACTTTCTTTCGCGCCTGAATGCTCCATGCCATTGCTAGCAGTATTAGTAAGTTTATAGACGCATCTTCCAAAAAATCCAGACTATCCGAAAGAAGTGCAAGTGAATCAAAAATTTGCGCGAAGAGGAATTCAACGCCGAAATACATAAAATTTAGAGATGCTACGACGGCGACCGTTTTGCGCAGATCAAATCTCTTCATCAAATCCTCGAAACTCTTATC
This sequence comes from uncultured Candidatus Planktophila sp., assembly GCA_964606025.1. GTDB lineage: Bacteria > Actinomycetota > Actinomycetes > Nanopelagicales > Nanopelagicaceae > Planktophila. The sequence continues at coordinate 24,333 of CAZSEW010000003.1, read as the reverse complement.
TCTGGAATTCTACTTGTAAAAAAGAGAGGCTTAATCCCAACAAGTTGCTGAGATTAAGCCTCTCTTGATTATCGGATTATTGAACCTTACCAGCAGCCTTATTCAGTGCTCGCAGGAGTTGATATCCAAGAACCGCAACCAATGTGCCGTTGATGATTCCACCGAATGAGTAGTCTCCGCGCTTCCAAGTCATATCGGCAATACCGACAATCATTGTTGTGCCAGCGATGAAAAGGTTAGTTGAGTTTGAGAAATCAACCTTGTTCTCAATCCAGATCTTCGCACCGAGAACTCCGATCATTCCGTAGAGAACAACGCCAACTCCACCGAGAACTCCCGCTGGTGTTGCACTAAGGACAGCACCGAACTTTGGTGAAAGTGAGAGCAAGATTGCGCCGATTCCAGCTACCCAATATGCAGCAGTTGAATAGATGCGAGTAGCAGCCATTACGCCGATGTTCTCAGCATATGTGGTTGTACCTGAACCGCCACCTGCACCTGCGAGAGTGGTTGCAACGCCATCTGCAAAGAGTGCGTTACCCATTTGATCATCGAGATCTTTGCCTGTCATTGTTGCCACAGCTTTGACGTGCCCAACGTTTTCTGCAATCAACACAAGAACTACAGGGATAAAGAGCAAGATTGCATTGACATCAAATGTTGGAGTTGTAAATGAAGGTGCAGCTATCCACTTTGCAGATTTGACTCCATCAAAATTAATATCACCTTGTAGGGCTGCATAGGCATATCCGACGACAATTCCGCCGAAGATGCTGATGCGGCTCAAGAAGCCCTTTGAAAGTGCGCCGATAAGAGCAACTGCTACTAGCGTGATGAGCGCAGTTACTGGCGCCGCCTTAAAGTTATTGTTTGCAGCGCCTGCAAGGTTAAATCCAATGATCATGACGATCGAACCTGTTACAAGTGGTGGTAGCAACCAGTTGATCCAGCCGATACCCACGGCATTAACGATGAGGCCAACTACGGCAAGCATGACACCTGTCGCAAATACTCCACCAAGCGCCACTGCGATGCCACCGCTTGCCTGAGCTGCAGCGATTGGAGCTAAGAACGCAAAGGAAGAACCAAGATAGCTAGGGACGCGATTCTTAGTAAGGATTAAGAAGAGAAGCGTTCCAACACCCGAGAAGAAGAGTGTCGTGCTTGGCGGAAAGCCAGTGATGATGGGGACCAAGAACGTTGCACCAAACATTGCTGCGATGTGCTGAACGCCGACACCGATTGTTAACGGCCACGCTAAGCGCTCATCAGGCTTTACTACTTCGCCATCCTTAACTGACTTACCATTTCCATGAAGATTCCAAGATAGAAGCGACATTGTTTTCCTTCCAAATGCATCCAATTGGGCTACAGAGTTCTGTAACCGGGGAAGGTTGGAAAAATGCTAGAACTGAACTAACGAGTAATCAGATTTAAACACGCAGATTCTGCGGTAGATTTTTGTGGTGATTGCGCTCGTGCCAGGCTTCCTAACGGGCCTCTCCCTGATAATCGCCATTGGTGCCCAAAACGCCTTTGTCATCAGGCAAGGACTCTCGCGCTCCCATGTCCTACTGGTTGTCCTCATATGCTCCGCATCTGATGCGCTACTAATTTTTCTGGGGACCGGAGGACTCGGCACCCTTATTCAAAGTAAACCTGATCTTCTGGAATTCATTCGATGGTTCGGGGTTCTCTATCTGAGTTGGTTCGGATTAAAGTCCCTTCGCTCTGTCTTCTCAAATCAATCTCTTGAAGTTGGAGAAGGAACATCTTCATCGAAGAAGACAGCAATCTTTTCAGTCCTTGGATTTACATTTCTCAATCCACATGTCTATTTGGATACCGTGATTCTCCTTGGAAGTATCGCTAATCAATTTGAAGATAATCGGTGGTTCTTCGCACTTGGCGCATCAACTGGAAGCGTTCTGTGGTTCTCGGCTATTGGATTCGGGGCTAAGGCTGCATCCAGATTTATGTCACGCCCAATTTTCTGGAAAATTCTCGATTCAATTATCGCTCTCGTGATGTTCTCGGTTGCGATCTTCTTAGCACTTTATGATTTTTAGACCTTCGATTTAGAAATGTAGAGAATACCTGCAGCGACAATTGCAATACCAAGGAAGCTCTGAAGCACGAGACTTTCACCAATAATCACTGCAGCCAAAATTGTTGCTGTCGCAGGCTCAGCTAAGACAACGGTTGCAGCGGTACTTGAATCGACACGCTTCAACCCGAAGGTAAAGAGAAAGTATCCAATCGCTGTCGGAACTAGGCCAAGCCAGAGCACTGAAAGACCACCATCGCGAGTAAGTATCCATTCAGGGTTTTGTGCAAATAGGAATGGTGAAGTAAAAAGCGCTGCGATTCCAAATGAAATTGCAGTGAGCCAAATATCTTGCGCACCTTGCGAAAGTGAACGACGACTGATGACATTGAATACTGCAAAACCCAGCCCTGCAATCGCTGCCAAAAGTAGCCCCAACGGTTTAAATGAATCGACACCATTAGCAGTGCCTACGAGAATAATTCCCAGGACCGTTACGGAAGTCCCCAAGTACCAACTGCTCTGAGGTTTCTCCCCCAGTACGAAGTAGGCAACTATTGCAGAAAATGTTGGAACGCTTCCCAGGGCAGTAACCGTTGAGATTGCAATTCCGGTTATGTGGACGGCAGAGAAAAAAGTAAGTTGATAGATAGCAACTCCCAGACCGCAGATGAAGAGATCTCGGCGGGGAGCCCGAAATGAACCGCGACTACCACGTTGAATTTGAGCAAAGAGAAATAAGAAGAGCGAACCGCATAAGAGGCGGGCCGCGCCTACGGCAAGGGGTGAAATATCTGGAACCCCAAGTTGCTGAGTCGTTCCAGTAGTACCAAAGCAAAGGGCAGAACCAAGTACGGCAAGAATTCCGATTCTGCGAGATGAGGTCTGCATTGGGTGAGAATACTCGTAAGATTCACCACATGACATTTAACGCCGTGCAGCCAATTGATGGAAGTACTTATGGATCACCAATCCACGAGAACACCCAAAGCGAAGTTCAAGATTCGATTTCTCGCGCCAAGAAAGTAGCCAAGGAGTTTGCATCACTTTCACCAAAAGCAACGGCTGAACTTTTACGCGCCATAGCTGATTCCATAGAAGGAAAAAGAGATGCTCTCGTTGCATCAGCATGCGCAGAAACGGGTCTGCCTGAAGGACGTATCGGTGGAGAAATCACCAGAACGACTGTGCAATTCAGGTTATTTGCAGATCTCGTTGAGACTGGTCGCCATTTAAGAGTCGTCATCGATAAGGCAGATCCTAATTACTCACCAGCTCCTCGCCCTGATATTCGTCGCCAGAATCAACCTCTCGGTGTTGTTGCAATCTTTGCTGCGAGTAATTTTCCTCTTGCATTCTCTGTGGCAGGTGGCGATGCAGCTTCAGCGTTGGCATCCGGTAATCCAGTTGTAGCAAAGGGCCATCCTGCACATCCGCATACGTGTGCGACCGTTGAATCAGCGGTAAAGGAAGCGCTAAAGAAGTGCAATCTCCCTGAAGATATCTTTAACGTTGTGCAGGGTGTAAATCCACAAATCACTCACTGGCTCGCTTCTCATCCAGATATCCAAGCAATCGGTTTCACTGGTTCTGAAGCCGTTGGAAGAATCCTTATCAAAATTTCCTCAGAACGCGAAGTCCCGATTCCTGTCTTTGCCGAAATGGGAAGCCTCAATCCTGTCTTTGTCACCCAAGGTGCAATTTCAGAACGCTCTACTGATCTTGCCAAGGGGCTGGTTGATTCTGCGCTCTTGGGCTCAGGTCAGTTCTGCACAAAGCCAGGTCTCGTCTTTGTTCCAAAGAATTCATCAGCTTTCCTAGATGAGATCGCCACACATCTTGCAACGCTCAAGGTTGGCCCTCTTCTCTCTGCCTCAATAGCAGAGCGGTACTCAAAGGCGATTGCTCAGATTGCAGCAAGCGGAAAAGTCAAAGTACTAGCCGGTCAAGAGAACGCATCTGGTTTCGGAGTAACTCCAACACTCTTCATCACTGACTGGGCCACAGCTCAGAAGAACCGCGAACTTCTCGAAGAGCACTTCGGCCCAACATCTGTAATCATCACGGCAGATGAAGCTGACTATGTATCGATCGCAGAGCAACTTCAAGGTCAACTCACTGCAACTATTCAAGGAGTTGCTTCAGATAACGTCGCTTCGCTTCTCTCGATTCTCTCTGAGCGTGCTGGTCGAGTTATCTGGAATGGATTTCCAACGGGGGTTGCAGTAACTGAAGCTATGCAACATGGTGGTCCATGGCCATCATCTTCAACACATACGACTTCAGTCGGTGTTGATGCGATTTATCGCTTTATGCGACCAGTTGCTTATCAATCTTTTGCGCAAGATGTATTGCCGCCTGCTCTCAAAGATTCAAATCCTTGGAAAGTTGAACAACGCATCAATTAGATTTAGATGTACTAGACAATAAAACCGTTTGGAAATGGGTCGTTCTCATCGAGCATCCATGTGGACTCACCCATCACCCAAGCGCGTCCTGTAATCATCGGAACAATTGCATCGTAAGAGCCAACCTTGGTGCGCTCTTTGATACGTCCTTCAAAGTGCGAGCCAATCCATGATTCATTCTTGAGAACATCACCCTCTTTGAAATCACCACGAGCTACCATCTGAGCTAAGCGAGCTGACGTTCCAGTTCCGCACGGTGAACGATCAAACCAACCTGGGTGAATCGCCATTCCGTTACGCCAATGAAGTGGTCCATCCGAACCTGGAGAGATGAAATCAATGTGATGGCAGATTGCGATATCAGGATTCTCTGGATGAACCGGTCGGTTCTGTTCATTAATTGCGTCAGAGATAGTCAGTCCTAAGTCGAGAAGTTTCTGACCGTTCTCACGTTTAAATTCGATCCCAACGCGCTCGATTGGAACGATGGCGTAGAAATTTCCACCATAAGCCATGTCGTACTTCAACTTACCAAGTCCTGGAACTTCAACTTCTTGATCAAGTGCGTACGAAAAAGAAGGAACGTTAGTCAAAGTTACATTCTTTGCTCGTCCATCAACAACAGCGACATCTACAACAACAAGCCCTGCGGGTGTATCGAGACGAATCGTTGTGACTGGCTCGACAACGTCAACAAGTTTCTTTTCAACCAGCGCAGTTGCAACACCGATAGTTCCGTGGCCGCACATTGGAAGGCAACCAGAAACTTCGATGTAGACAACTCCCCAATCAGCATCAGGTCGAGTTGGTTTCTGCAAGATGGCACCACTCATCGCGCTATGGCCACGAGGTTCAAACATCAACCATTGACGCCAGAAATCCATATGCTCCATGAAGTGCAGACGCTTATCGAACATCGTCGCACCGGGAATCTCACCGATTCCTGATGTCACAACGCGTGTCGGCATACCTTCGGTATGGGTCTCAACCGTTGTAACTGTGCGAATGCTCTTCATGAATTAACGATTCTTGAAGTATGCCAGCGCAACATCCATCTCGCGATGGATTTGATCTTGTTCATGCTTTGGAAGCGGCAGACGTGGAAGGCGTGTTGGACCACCATAACGACCTACGTGATCCATACCGAGCTTAATTGCTTGGATAAATTCTTTCTTTGAATCCCAGTGGAAGACGTCATGGAGCGCTGCATACATAGGAGCTGCTTCCTTGAAGTTCCCGGATGTTGCAAGGTTATAGAGCTCCATAGATTCCTTAGGAAGTGCATTTGGGAATCCTGCGATCCAACCAGAAATCCCCGCCGTTGAAAGTTCAAGGAAGACATCGTCGGCACCGACAATAACTTCAATTCTTGGAGCGAGCTTCTTAATCTGCCAAATACGACGCACATCTCCTGAGAATTCCTTGATTGCAATAACTTCAGGGACTTCATCAGCGATGCGAGATACGAGCTTTGGTGTCAAATCAACCTTTGTATCAAATGGGTTGTTGTAAGCAATAATTGGCATTCCAACTTTGGCGACCTCTTTGTAGTGTGCAACCACTTCATCCTCAGATGCACGATAAGCATTTGGAGGTAGAAGCATCACTGCCCCTGCGCCCGCCTTCTGTGCATGCTCTGTCCACTTACGAGATTCTGCGGCACCGTAGGCAGCTACACCTGGAACAACGTTAAAACCCTTTGGAGCTGCAGCGACTGCAACCTCAACCATCTTTGCGCGCTCTTCTGAAGTTAGCACCTGATACTCACCAAGTGAACCGTTAGGAATAACTCCGTGCGTGCCATTCTCCGCAAGCCAAGCAACGTGTTCTGCATACTTGTCATAATCAACAGAGAGATCAGATTTAAATGGGGTCGCTGTGGCGGTTAATACGCCGTGCCATGGTTTTGTCATGGGAGAAAGTTATCGCCTATTGAGGGTTAATTCCATCGGCAAGAACTCCTAAAGAGATAGGTGCTGCGATGGGTCTATTGCTATAACTAATGCGTTCCTGATCTGTGACTTTGCAGCCATTTTCTCCAGCAATTATTTCGCTCACATTTCTGGAGCAGACTCTTCCTTGGCAGAGACCCATGCCTGCTCGGGTAAATAACTTCGAAGTTCTTGAATCTTGTGCAGAAAGTTCCGTCACCGATTGGCAAATCTCGGCATGTGAAACTTCTTCGCAGCGACATATCTTTGTTTCGGGCTTTATCCAGCTCTGCCAACCATTTCCAACGGGGTAGCTTCGCTGCAACGCAGTTGCGAAGAGTTGTAATCTAAATTTCCTAAATTTTAAGTAGAAAGGTATTGAATCGTTCAGCGCAGAACGGGCCGCGATTTCGCCTTCTGCCAGTGCCAAGTCTGCACCCCCGATGCCGGTCGCCTCTCCCGCAATCCAAATATTCTTAACTGAACTTCTCTGTTCGCGATCTACGGAGAAAATCACTGATCCATCGCGGTCAACTCTCTGATCGCAACCAAGGATTCCACCGAGTGTGACATCTGGATTAAATCCCCAACCAGCTGCAACGACATCACATTCAATTTGAGTGACTTCGCTTTTGGTCTCAAGATTGCTTTTCACCTTTGAAAGAGTTGCAGTCTTTCCGTTGAATCCAATGACAGCTCTTCCAAAAGAGACCTTCAGCGAGTACCTCCTAATTTTTCGCAGGTAGTAGAGAAGTTCGAGGGCCTTATGAGGATTGAGAATGAGGGCAAGTGGTGACCGTATCCAGCGCAGTGGCGAATGAGCTTCCACAATTCCAAGAACATCGGCACCTGCTTCGGCTAAACCGACAGCTACGGGAAGCAGGAACGGACCTGTTCCCGAAACGAGAATCTTCTTACCTGCAATTACCCCGTGGCCTTTAAGTAACGCTTGCGCAGCTCCTGGCGTCATCGACCCGGGTAACTCCCAACCCGCAAATGGAATAGAACGATCATAAGCACCGGTAGCGAGAATTAACTTTTCAACAGTGATTGTTTTCTCAGATCCTTCATGAAGGTAGTTGAGTGTTATCGAACTCTTGTTGCGGACAGCGCTCCAGACTTGTGCACCATGGATATAGTTAATGTTCTTTGAACTGACAATCGAATCAAAGTAACCACCAGCGCGATGAGATTTGTATCCCTCAACATGGTCTCTGTGGCGCCAATACTGACCACCTGGGCGCGGTGCGGAATCCAAAACGATAAATTCTGACTCCGTTTCTGCTGCAACTTTCGCAGCAGCAAGCCCTGCAGGACCTGCACCGATAATCGCGATCATTTCTGGCTCTCAATCTTTGCACCATCAGTAATCTCAACTAGGCAGGCTCTCTGGTTTGCAACACCATCTACGACTACAACGCAATCAAAACATATGCCGATTCCACAGAAGATTAACCGTGGCTCTTCATCAAATCGGGTCTTGCGCAACTGGCGAACACCTGTAGCCATCAGTGCAGCCGCAATAGATTGACCTTCAACACCCTTGAAGGTCTCACCATTGAAACTAAATGTCACTTCTCTCTTAGCACGCGTGCTCATACAGTTACTTCCGTAAATCTCTTTGGTGAGAATGGTGCTGCGTCCATAAATGAGTCACGTCCGAGAATTGAATCAGTGATGAGCGCTGCCGATCCCGGCGCTAACCCGATTCCTGCGCCCTCATGCCCTGCCGAGTGCCACAAACCTTTCACTGCATAATCTTCACCGATCAGCGGAAGATGATCCGGTGCATACGGTCTAAATCCTCTGTAAGCGCGAAGTAATTGAACATCTCGCAGTACTGGAAAGAGCGATACGGCTTGCTGCGCAAGCTTTCTGAGAATCTCATAATTCATAGATCCATCGAATCCAACTCGCTCGCGACTTGCACCGATAAGAATCGTTCCACTTCGGGTGCCTTCAACAACGGTGCTCGTCTGCAAATCGGCATCACTGCTTGCAACATTTGCAACATAGTCTGAGTCATACACCTTATGAAAGATGTATTGAGGGGCGGGTTCGGTAACCAAGATAAATCCTCGTCGTGGTGCTACTGGAAGATTTGAACCCGCTAAGGCAGCAATCTCCCCCGCCCAAGTGCCAGCGGCATTTATGACAATTGGGGCTGAGTACTTTCCAGTGGATGTATTTACAGCGACCACCGCCCCATCTTTGATATCAAAGCCCATTACTTTTGAACGAGATACAAGCGTTCCGCCTCTTGAAATCACAGTTTGAATAATCTTGGCAGCCGCAAGCATTGGCTGACATTGCGCATCTTGCGGATAGAAGACGCCAGAGGAAATTTCAGGGTGGAGATACGGCTCTAATTGATGTAACTCTTTACTGTCAACTACCTGCGCGGTTACTCCGTTAGCAGATTGGACTTTCGCCAGTGTCATAAGTTGGGAATCATCGGTTCGAGCAACGACAACACCGCCCTTGGCTTCTAACTCAAATGTATCTCCCACATCCTCCTGCATCTCAAACCACAAGTCGCGTGAACGAAGAGCAAGCACAAGCTCTGCCCCAGGATCTTTATCAGAGACGAGAATGTTTCCTTCTCCTGCACCAGTTGTTCCGCTAGCGACAGTTCCGCGATCAATAATCATCACTTTCAATCCTGCATTCGTCAGCGAGAGTGCTGAACATGCACCAACTATTCCTGCACCAATAACAATTGCGTCAGGGTTCTTATCCAATCGACTCACAAGCGTTGAATCTCCTGGAGAACCGCTTCGAGTTCTTCATCTGTTGCGGCCTTGATATCCCATGGTTTATGCAGGTTGTCACCTGACCATCGCGGGATGACATGCATGTGTAAGTGAAAGACCGTCTGCCATCCTGCTTCGCGACTCATCTGGAAAATTGAAGTGCCCTCTGAGCCGAGCGATGACTGGAGCAGATCTGCAACCTTCTTTGCAGTTGTTGCAACAAAACCATAAGTTGCTGAATCTGTGTCGTGAACATCAAGAGAATGCTTCTTGGGAATCACGAGTGTGTGACCACGATTGGCCGGAAAGATATCGAGAAAGGCTAAGGTCTCGTCATCTTCATAGACTTTACGCGACGGGATACTGCCGGAAACAATCTTGCAGAAGAGGCAGTCACTCATGCGACAACTGTATTCTCTCGATTCTTGCGCGGGCAATCTTCTGCGAAGGCGATTCATGTCCCAGCATGTAAGAAAGAAAATCTAGAAGGACGCGGCTTAACCGAAGCCACTTCTTTGAGCGAGGTTTAAGTCCGAGGATGTCTAGAAATGGTTGATCGATAGTTGAAATTGCAGCGTTTCGCAGAATCGCATAGAAGAAGAGGCCACCCTTGCTGAAAGGTGGCTTCAGTATGAACTTTACTATCGGCGGAGTCATTGCAATCGCTGCAACCTCTTGAGATGCAAAGCGCGCCATCTCGTCGCTCATTTCTTTTCGCGAAAGAGGCGCTTGAGAAAGGCCTAGTGGTTCTGCACTTCTTGCCCATTCGCGGATGTATTGATCACCTAAATCAGTCGTGTCATATCCAAGTTCTTCATATGTGCGCAGAAATGAATCAGTAAATGCACAATGCACCCAGAGTAAGTAACGCGGATCGGCAGCTGAATATTGAACTTGATGACCGGACTTATTCTTGAAGTCCCCACTTACTCTTCTGTGAATCTCATTGACGCGTTGCGCTTCACGGGCAATCGCTTCAGTAGATCCAAATGAGGTAATAGTCAGCCAACGAGTTGTGCGCTCTAAACGACCCAGTGGATCAGTGTCATATTGTGAATGTTCAGCAACACCAGTTAACGCTGCAGGGTGTGCTGCTTGCATGAGAAGTGCTCGAATCCCACCAACGAGGGTTGAGATACATCCATGCACTTTCCATACCGCGCTATCTGGGCCAAATAAGCCAACATCATCACCGATTGCCATCTGTTGCGACCAAAGCGGCGCGCCCGATGGGTCCCCGGAAACTGTTTTGCGAAATGCATCGGCTGCTCTATTTCCCCCAAGGGCTCCGATGATCCTGTGCACGAGTTAATTCTTTAGCAAGAGAGGGTTTACCGCAATTTCAATTTCGAGTTGAAAGCCCAGCAATTGCTTCAAGAATTAATAGAGCTGCAAGGCGTACAGTTCTTCCATCTTCTGAATCTCTTGTGGCATCAATCTCTGTGATATCCATCGACTGAACGCTCTTTGTAGAACCAGCCAAGAAAGCGAATTGTCGAATCTCATCAGCACTAATTCCACCTGGTGCTGCCGCCGGGCAGGCCGGAACGACACTTCTGTCGCACACATCCATATCAAAATCCACATGAATTCGATCGCCAGCGACGCCAATTGCTCGGTTCCAAATCTCTGAAAGATTCGCTCCCCTGAGTTCACTTCTCGGGATTACGGTGATTCCATACTCTTTAGCTCGGGCTGCATATTCCGGAGAATTCGAAAAATCCGCTATCCCGATCTGGACAACTTTCTTTCCTGAAAGTCCCGCCTCAATCAATCTGCGAACTGGAGAGCCATTACTGACGCCGTCTCGAAGATCGTAATGAGCATCAAATGTGATGAGGCCAGTTGCTTCAGTCCCTCTATGTACGGAATAAGTAATCGAGTTATCGCCGCCAAGTGCAATCAATAGTCTGCTCTTCAAGTGGGCACTTCGAAGAAGTGAAATCGTTGCTTCTTCGTCGATATCTGGAGAAATGACATCTCCTGCATCGGCAATTTTCAACTTTTCGATATCAACTGCGGAATTTGAATGTGCAAGTGAATACCTAGCAAGCGCGTTTCTTATTGCACCCGGGGTTGCTTCTGCCCCGGTCTCAGAAATACTTGTTGCAGAAGCCGGAACTCCAACAATGAGTGCATCTACTGCAGAACCATCATGGGCTGCAATGACCGACGAAGCTCTAGGCCAGAGCGGATCGTGGGGCAAATTCATTCTCTAAGAGTATCCGCTCATTCTATTTTCAACGCCTTCACTATATAGTCGCCAAATGACTTCCGGACCACGCCCAGTTAAAGCCCCACGAGGAACAAGTAGAAGCGCAAAGGGTTGGGGCCAAGAAGCGGCCCTACGAATGCTGCAGAACAATCTTGATCCAGAGGTGGCAGAACATCCAGATAAATTAGTTGTCTACGGCGGCACTGGAAAAGCCGCACGCAACTGGGCCTCATTTGATGCACTAGTGAAGACACTTACCAACCTCGAAGATGATGAAACGATGTTGGTGCAATCCGGAAAGCCAGTTGGAGTTTTTCGTACTCATGAGTGGGCCCCACGTGTTCTGCTAGCGAATTCAAATCTCGTCGGCGATTGGGCCAATTGGCCAGAATTTAGGCGGCTAGAGGATTTAGGTCTGACTATGTACGGTCAGATGACAGCTGGTTCTTGGATCTATATCGGCACCCAAGGAATTCTGCAGGGAACGTACGAAACTTTTGCAGCCGTTGCAGAGAAGCACTTTGGTGGAACTCTCGCCGGCACACTTACCGTCACCGGAGGTTGCGGCGGCATGGGCGGTGCCCAACCACTTGCCGTAACTATGAATGAAGGTACATGTTTAATCATTGATGTTGATGGTTCTCGCTTAGCTCGTAGATTGAAGAAGCGATACCTCGATGAGATCGCAGATAATCTAGAAGATGCAGTTGCGCGAGCGACAAAAGCTCGCACCGAACGACGCGCAGTATCGATTGGGCTCGTAGGCAATAGCGCCACCATTCTTCCGAAGCTCTATGCAATGGGCGTTCCTGTAGATATCGTCACAGATCAAACATCTGCTCACGATCCACTCTTCTATATTCCAGAAGGTGTCGACGTTGAGGGATCTCGCGATTTAGCGGCGAAAGACCCTGTCGATTTTGCAAAGCGCTCAAAAGAGTCAATGGCAAAGCACGTTGAAGCGATGGTTAATTTCCAGGATAAAGGCTCTGTCGTTTTTGACTACGGAAATTCCATCCGCGATGAAGCACGTCAAGGTGGATATCAGCGAGCTTTTGAGTTCCCAGGATTTATTCCTGCATACATCAGACCACTTTTCTGCGAAGGTAAAGGGCCATTTAGATGGGTTGCGCTTTCCGGAGATGCAAAGGATATTCATAGAACAGATCAAGCAGTTCTTGATCTCTTCCCTGAGAATAAGCATCTTCATCGCTGGATCAAGATGGCACAAGATCGTGTTGAGTTTGAAGGACTTCCAGCGCGAATCTGTTGGCTTGGATATGGCGAACGCGATAAAGCAGGGCTTGCATTTAACGATCTCGTTGCTCGCGGAGAGGTAAGCGCCCCAATTGTTATTGGTCGCGATCATTTGGATTGTGGAAGCGTGGCATCTCCTTATCGTGAATCTGAAGCTATGTACGACGGTTCGGATGCAATTGCCGATTGGCCTTTGTTAAATGCGATGATCAACATTTCATCAGGAGCGTCATGGGTGTCGATTCATCATGGTGGTGGCGTCGGCATCGGGCGTTCTATCCACGCAGGTCAAGTCAGCGTTGCTGATGGAACTGCACTTGCTGCACAGAAATTAGAACGAGTGTTGACAAATGATCCTGGTATGGGAGTTATCCGCCATGCAGATGCTGGATATGCACATGCTCAGGAAGTTGCCATTGAAAAGGGCGTACACGTTCCGATGATGCAAGGTGTTACAGGCAAGTGAGTTCAACTGCTTTTACCAACATTGCAACGCTCGTAACCAACGATCCAAATATTGGTGAAGGCTCATTAGGCATTTTGAATGACGCCACTGTCGTCATTGAGGATAGCCAAATCAAGTTTGTCGGTAAGGGCTCGCAAACGGGCGTAGATAACGAAATTGATTGCTCCGGTAAGACTCTCCTTCCAGGCTTTGTCGATTCGCATACACACCTAATCTTTGCTGGCGATCGTTCGCAGGAATTCTCTGCCCGATCCAGGGGCGAGAAGTACACAGCAGGCGGAATAACAACGACTGTCGCGGCAACTCGACAAGCTAGCAACATGGATCTCCAGAATAATGCGCAACGTCTATTAAATGAGGCGCTCTCTTATGGAACAACTACGGTTGAAATCAAATCCGGCTACGGGCTAAACGAGCTTGATGAGGCGCGTTCTATCGAGATTGCATCTGAATTCACCTCAGAGACAACGCTCTTGGCTGCACATGTAGTACCAGCAGAGTTTAAGGATGATGTCGACGGATATGTAGATCTCATCGTCACAAAGATCATTCCGGTTACAAAGGCTAAATGGATCGATGTTTTCTGCGATACGGGTGCCTTCAGCGAAGATCAAAGTAGAAGAATTCTTGAGGCAGGTATTGCTAAAGGGTTAATCCCCCGCATTCACGCCAACCAATTACAAAGAACTAACGCTGTGCAATTAGCTATTGAGTTAGGTGCAGCATCGGCTGACCACCTCAGTAACTCAACTGATGCAGATATCCAAGCCCTAGCTGCGAGCCAGACTGTTGCCACTCTTCTTCCAGGCGCTGAATTCTCTACTCAGCATGAAGGAAAGATCGGTAGAAAGTTTCTCGATGCTGGAGCAAGCGTTGCAATCGCAAGTGATTGCAATCCTGGTTCTAGCTACACAACCTCTATGCCATTCTGCATTGCAGCCGCTGTCTCACTCATGGGATTTAATGTAGAAGAGGCTGTTCTTGCCGCCACACTTGGCGGAGCAAAAGCTCTGCGTCGCACTGATATTGGCAAGATTGCGCCCGGATTCATGGCAGATATGGCGCTACTAAAAACCGATTCATATATTCACCTGGCATACCGCCCAGGAGTAAATCTCGTCTCACATACCTACAAATCAGGAAGAGCAGTCACAACATGGCAGAAGTAACAATTTCGACAAATGGAATGACCTTCGAAGATCTCGTCGCAATCGCTCGCAAAGATGCAAAGGTGAAGATTTCACAGGAATCACTCGCTGCCATGCAGAGCTCTCGTGACCATGTAGAGGAACTCGCAGCAAGCGAGACACCTGTCTATGGAATTTCAACTGGCTTTGGTGCGCTTGCGAACCGACATGTCTCTCAAGAGTTGCGAACTCAATTGCAGCGCTCACTCATTCGTTCTCATGCAGCCGGTGTTGGCGAACCAATTGAAAGAGAAGTTGTACGCGCCCTGATGGCGTTGCGTCTGAAAACTCTCTGCTCAGGAAAGACAGGCGTTCGTCCAGTTGTTGCAACAACGATGGCTGCAATTCTCAATGCAGGTATCACTCCCCTTGTTCGAGAATTCGGATCTCTCGGTTGCAGTGGCGATCTCGCGCCTCTTGCACACTGCGCTCTTGTTCTGATGGGAGAAGGCGAAGCAGTTGATGCACATGGCGCTGCAAAACCAGTTGCGCAATTGTTAAAGGATGCGGGTATTGATCCTGTTCTTCTCGCCGAGAAAGAGGGTCTCGCCCTTATTAATGGCACAGATGGAATGCTTGGAATGCTTATTCTTGCAATCGAGGATTTACGCATGCTCCTTGATTCTGCAGATGTTGTAGCAGCGATGTCGGTAGAAGGTTTACTCGGCACGGATAAAGTATTTATTCCAGAGCTGCATGAACCTCTTAGAGCCCATCCCGGCCAGGCAAAGTCAGCATCAATCATGCTCGAAACGCTCAAAGGTTCAGGCATTGTGGCCTCACATCTTCACAATGACGATCGAGTTCAAGATGCATACTCTCTTCGCTGTGCGCCACAAGTTGCTGGCGCAGTAAGAGATACCGTTGATTACGCTGCAATAGTCGCACAGCGCGAACTTGGCTCCGTTATTGATAATCCTGTTGTTCTCGCAGATGGCCGCATCTCTTCTAATGGAAATTTCCATGGGGCCCCTGTTGCATACGTTCTTGATTTTCTTGCCATTGCAGTTGCAGATCTTGGCAGTATTGCAGAGCGCAGAACCGACCGCGCTCTCGATAAGAATCGCAGCGCTGGACTTCCACCATTTCTTGCAGATGACCCAGGCGTTGATTCGGGGCTCATGATTGCGCAGTACACGCAAGCTGCTCTAGTAAGCGAAAACAAGAGACTGGCATCTCCGGCAAGCGTTGATTCGATTCCATCTTCTGCAATGCAAGAAGATCATGTCTCTATGGGTTGGTCTGCTGCTAGAAAGTTACGTAAGGCGGTTACAAATCTAACAAATATCATCGCCATTGAATTGGTAACGGCTTCTCGTGCCATTGAACTAAGAGCGCCTTTAACCCCAAGTCCTGCCACCGCAAAGGTGATTAGCGCCCTGCGCAAGAGCGTTCCAGGTCCAGGTCCAGATCGCTATCTATCTCCAGAGCTCGTTGCCGCAGGAGAGTTTGTAGCTACCGGAAAAGTTATGAATGCGCTTCGATAAATACTCTCGAGTTTTCAAAGATGATTTCTGCGTCGTAATCCAAAGTGGCGACGTGGTAACTATTAATCAGCTCAATACGTTGCTTCTCCCGTGAACCGATTTCTTTCAGAATAATTTCGGTATTTGTTACTGGCAAAGTGTGGTCTTCTACGCTGTGAAATAACTGCACAGGAACTGTTACATCATGCAGCCTCTTACGGGTGTAACTCAACATCTTTAAGAGCTGATAGACGCCAACAGCGGGAAGATGGTCATATCCATATTCGGTGACTCCAGGTTTCTTGATGTCATCACCGACTGAGTCCCGAAATTTCTGAAAACGTGAAATCACCCAAGCGAGTTGATGAGGAATAAACTTCACGTGAATCATTGGATTAACCAGAATGATTCCGGCAAGTTGCCGTGAGTACCGCGCCGCAACATTGAGAGTTGTTCCACCACCCATGGAAAGTCCGCAGATAAATACCTTCTCGCAGTTCTGCAGCAAAATAGTAAGTTCTGACTCAACTTTCGCTGGCCACTCTTGCCACTTTACGAGGTTGAGATCTTCCACATTTCTTCCATGCCCCGGAAGCAAGGGCACTCGAACTGTGTATCCCAGGTTATTGAGATACTCAGCCCAAGGTCGCATACTGGCTGGCGATCCCGTGAAGCCATGAACAAGTAAAACTCCAACTTTTTTTCTTGTCCCTGATCCTGGGGCATCCCAATCACGAATCAATTCCAGCGGTGCACCTTCAATTCCCATACGCCCGAGGTTATCGCTTCATTAATGTCGGAGCAATCATCTACTGTTCATGGCATGGACGACTCAACCTGGCAATCAACTTTTCAGGATTTGGGTCGCAAATTAATTGACACAACTTTTGTTGTGATTGATCTAGAGACAACTGGCGGTGCTCCCCACCTAGGAGCTGCGATTACTGAAATCGGTGCGGTTAAAATCAAGGCCGGTGAGGTTATCCAGGAATTCAACACCTTCGTCAATCCAGAACATCCTGTTCCGCTCTACATCACTGAACTCACTGGCATCAATGATCTGATGCTCGCGGGCGCTCCTACTACCTACGAGGTTTTCCCTTCACTCATGGAGTTCTTAGGCGATCATCAATCGACTGTTCTGGTGGCGCAGAACGCACCCTTTGATCTCTCATTTCTCAAATATGCAGCATCGATAAGTAAATTTCCCTGGCCGAATTTTCCAGTGCTTGATACTGCAATCATCGCCCGGAAAGTACTCAGCCGAGATGAGGTTCCCAATTGCAGGCTGGGCACATTGGCAGAATTCTTTGGAACCTCTACTACTCCAAATCATCGCGCACTCGATGATGCTCGAGCAACCGTTGATGTCTTTCATGGATTGCTTGAGCGTTTAGGTTCTATCGATATCTATACTCTTGAAGAACTTATGAACTTTGGAAAACGAGTTAAGAGGCCGAAATCTCCTGAGTTAAAGCAGCCCAATTCTTCAAAAGAGTAGATGCCGCCCCACTATCTACGGCAGCAACTGCACGCTTCAAACCTTCACTTATTCGCACTTTAATATCACTTTCAAGATCACCTTCAAAAGCTGCGATAGCAACAGCAGCATTGAGCAGCACAGCATCGCGAGGAGCCCCGCGTTCCCCCGAAAGAATCGCCAGACTTATCCGCGCATTCTCAGCCGAATCTCCCCCAGCAATAGCTGCGATAGGTGCGTTTTCTAATCCGAAATCCTTTGCATCAATCCGGTCGCTCGAGATCTCAGATTTTCCGATTGTTAGAATTGAAGTGGTCGTCGCCAAAGTAATTTCATCAAGTCCATCATCGCCTCTGAAGACAAATCCATCACAGCCCTTCTCCGCCAAAACCTGAGCCATGACCAGATGCATCCGATCATTTGCTACTCCAACCGCCGCCGCCTTCGGCTTAGCTGGGTTAGAAAGTGGACCGAGAATATTGAAGATAGTTGCAACGCCCAGTTCTTTGCGTGCGGGGGCGGCAAAGCGCATCGAAGGATGAAACACTGGTGCGAAACAGAAACCAATACCGAGTTCACGAACAGTGCGCTCGACTCCCTTTCCATCTAGCCCAGGAACAACACCCAGAGCTTCCAAGAAATCTGATGCTCCTGATTTAGAGGAGACAGCACGACTTCCATGCTTTACAACTCTCGCACCTGCAGCAGCGGTAATGATTGCGGCAGTAGTGGAAATATTTATCGTGTTGGCGCCATCCCCGCCAGTACCAACGGTATCAACTGCTCTCTCTTGAATATTTATCGGCGCACTGTGCTCATACATTTCAGCAACCAGTGCGGCAACTTCTTCTGTCGTCTCGCCTTTTTCTTTGAGCACCAGGAGAAACTCTTTAATTCCTTCAGTATTGGCAGAGCCAGATAAAATCTCGCGCATCACGCTTTGGATTTCGGCAGGCTCGAGATCTAGCCCTGATTTCATTTTTTCGATGCAGGCGATCCATGTCGGAGAATTTTCAGACATCGCCAAAAGAGTCTCTATTAAAGAGTTGATAATGAAGTTGTTCGTGCGCGTAGAAGTTCAGCCACAGTATGAGCCAAGGTAAATGGGTCAACAGGGTGGAGAACATTTGCTTCCGCACGTGACCAAGCAGCTAGCCACGCATCTGCCTTGCGGCCAGTAATAACTAGCACTGGTGGGCAATTGAAAACTTCATCTTTGAGTTGACGAGCTATTCCGAGACCACCTTCAGGGACTGTCTCTCCATCCAGAATAAAGAGATCAATGGGATTATCCGTGCCGGGCTTCTTTGAATCAACAAAGAGGCGAAGGGCAGGACCCGTGGCAAATTCATGGATCTGATGTTCGGCCATATCTGGAGCAAGTCGTGATCCGAGCGCCGCAATAACTGCCTGGCGAACTGTTGAGTCATCTGAGTAGAGAACGATTGAATATTTGCGCTCTCGAAGGCCTGAACTCGTGGACATGGCGGTAAGTCTAATCGGCAAGGCGGCGCTGTCTAACCTTATTTTTGGGTGACCCTATTCACCTCAATTACGCGGAAAATTGGGCTCCTTTCGAGCCCCCTAAATAGGTTAGTAACCCTCTTTTAGGGAATAATGCCACCCATGACAAGTACAGCCGTGAACTCACACCACAAGATCACTCGTCCCAACCTGGTGGCAGTTGGAACGATTGTTTGGCTCTCAAGTGAGTTGATGTTCTTTGCTGCTCTCTTTGCGATGTACTTCACCACTCGCGCAGTCCAAGGTCCTGAAATTTGGGCTGAAACTACATCGATTCTCAACATTCCTTTTGCAGCATTTAACACAACCGTTCTAGTTCTCTCATCAGTTACATGTCAGTTCGGAGTATTTGCTGCCGAGCGTTATCAGGCGCGTAGAACCGGATCACTTCTCAAGGTATCTTCTTGGGGAATGCGTGAGTGGTTCTCGCTCACATTCCTTATGGGTGCATTCTTTATCGCCGGCCAGGTTTACGAGTATGCGCATCTTGTAGCCGAAGGTGTATCTCTCTCTTCTACTGCATACAGTTCCGTCTTCTATATCACCACAGGTTTCCACGGTCTGCACGTAACTGGTGGACTCATTGCATTCCTCATAGTTCTTGTCCGCGTTGCGAAGGCCCGTCGCTTCACCCAAGGCCAAGCAACAACGGCAATCGTCGTCTCTTACTACTGGCACTTCGTCGACGTAGTTTGGATTGCCCTTTTCGCATCTATCTATCTGATCAAGTAATTACCCACCCGACTGAAAGGAATACAGTGAAGCGTCTCTCGCGTCTACGCAGACATCGTGCAGCAGGACCAGTTCTTCTGATCTTTGCTCTCTTCACCATTGGAACAACATTTCAAGTGGCGAGTGCGGTTAATTCCGACAGCACAATAGTTGCCGATCGCTCCACAGCTATCGAGGAAGGCAAGCGAATCTTTCTTAAAGGTTGCTCTTCTTGTCACGGTTTAAACGCTGAAGGCGCAGGGATTGCACCATCACTTATCGGTGTCGGTGCAGCTTCTGTAGATTTCCAGGTTGGTACAGGCAGAATGCCGATGGCAGATATGAGCCAGCAAGCAATGCGCAAGGAGCCTGTCTATACGCCTGAGCAGGTAAATGCTCTTGCTATGTATGTGGCATCGCTGGCTCCCGGACCAGAGGTTCCTTCAGATGAAATGCTTAATTACGAGCGCGATGGATCTATTGCAGAAGGCGGAGAACTATTCCGAACAAACTGCGCGATGTGCCATAACTTCGCAGCACAAGGTGGAGCGCTAACAAAAGGTAAGTACGCTCCGACGCTAATGGGTGTCACTCCAAAGCATATTTATGAAGCGATGATTACTGGACCGCAATCAATGCCAGTTTTTAGCGATAAGACAATTACTCCAGAAGAGAAACTCTCCATGATTAAGTGGATTAAATCGGTAGAGGCAGAACCACAGCTTGGTGGTGCAGCTCTTGGGCGAGTTGGTCCCGTAACTGAAGGATTACTTGCTTGGACACTAGGAATAGGATTGCTCATTGGTTGTGCAGTCTGGTTAGCGATGAAAGCGAGATAAGTAGATATGTCTAATGAGATCGAATTAATCAAAGATCCAGGACTACCTGCCCACGTACATCGCAGAGCAGATACTGATCCAAAAGCAGCACTTCGCGCTGAACGCCAAGTCGCAATTCTCTTTGGGCTATCGGCTCTCGGAACTCTGATTCTCATCTACTCGTACATCTTCATTAAGGATGATGTCTTTATTTTTATTCCGATCATGGGTGAGACCAATCTCCACCAACTCGGCCTCGGAATGGGAATGGCGATCGCCCTCTTCTGCATTGGAGCAGGGTTGATTCATTGGGCAAAGACTTTGATGCCAGATGAAGAAGTAATTGCACAACGACATGAATTTAAATCTGATGATGAAGATCGCGAAGAATTTGTTAAGACAGTAAAGGCTGGAGCATCCGCTGCTGGGCTAGGTCGTCGACCACTTATCAAACGAACACTGGGTGCAGCACTTGGTCTTTCTGCGCTCACACCCGTTCTGCTTCTTCGCGATTTGGGTCCACTTCCAGGAAATGAACTTACAAAGACTTCTTGGAAGAAGGGCACTCGCCTAGTTACAGATCCTGGCGATCGACCAATTAGGCCGGAAGATTTAGAGGTAGGTGCTGTAGCCCAAACTCTTCCCGAACTTGCCCCTGGAAAAGAACGCCACCTCGATGACATCGCCAAGGATGCAGTTCTACTCATTCGTCTTCGCCCGGAAGAGTTCAATTTGGATGCAGAGCGACTTTCATGGACCTATGAGGGAATCATCGCATTTTCAAAGATCTGCTCACATATGGGTTGCGCCGTTGCCCTCTACGAACAGCAGACTAAGCACCTACTCTGCCCTTGCCACCAATCAACATTTGATGTGACGAGAGCTGCCAAAGTTATTTTTGGACCTGCGGCTCGACCACTTCCGCAGTTAAATATCACAGTGGATGAAGAAGGTTACCTAGTAGCCGGAGCACCATTTAATGAACCAGTCGGACCTAGTTTTTGGGAGCGTTCATCATGACAGCACGTGAAAGAGTCGCCGGAAACGTTGCCGGGTATGTAGATGACCGCACAGGCGCTGCAAAGTGGATGAAGAAGAACCTGACAAAGGTCTTCCCAGATCACTGGTCCTTTCTTCTCGGTGAAATCTGCCTCTACTCATTTGTGATCCTTCTTCTTTCTGGAACATTTCTAACTTTCTGGTTCGACCCATCTATGAAGGAAGTTGTTTACAACGGTTCTTACGAGCCACTTCAAGGTATAAAGATGTCCGCGGCATATGCCTCAACCCTTGATATTTCATTCGAAGTACGTGGCGGACTTTTGATGCGCCAGATTCACCACTGGGCAGCGCTTATATTCATGATCGGAATCGTCGTTCACTTGATGCGCGTCTACTTCACAGGTGCATTCCGTAAGCCTCGTGAATTTAACTGGATCATCGGTGTTGGACTTCTTACTCTAGGAATTGTTGAAGGATTCTTGGGTTACTCACTTCCTGATGACCTTCTCTCAGGTACCGGAATTCGAATTGCAGAAGCGATTATTCAAGCTCTGCCAGTTGTGGGCTCCTATCTTGCCTACTTCGCCTTCGGTGGAGCTTTTCCAGGTGAAGCATTTATCCCTCGTATTTATACAGTTCACATTCTTCTCTTGCCTGGAATCTTCCTTGCACTTATTACAGTTCACTTGATGCTCGTCTGGTACCAGAAGCACACGCAGTTCCCAGGTCCAGGTCGCACAGAGCAGAATGTTGTTGGCTATCCATTAATGCCCGTCTACATGGCAAAAGCAGGAGGATTCTTCTTCATCGTATTTGGCGTCACTGCTTTCTTAGGTGCAGTCGCCTCCATCAACCCCGTTTGGCTCTACGGTCCATATACGCCGGGGCAAGTGTCAGCCGGTTCGCAACCCGATTGGTATATGGGTTGGCTCGATGGCCTAGTTCGAATGGCGCCACCACTTGAAAGTTACATCTTCGGATACACAATTTCATGGAACATTTTGATTCCTGGGCTCATCTTGCCGGGCATTATGTTTACAGGACTTGCCCTCTACCCATTTATCGAGAGCTGGGCTACAGGAGATAAGCGCGAGCACCATCTGCTAGATCGTCCACGTAATGCACCAAACAGAACAGCGATCGGCGCCATGGCTCTTACATTCACCTTGGTCGCACTTATCAACGGTGGAAACGACATCATTGCAACGACATTTGATCTCACAATCAACCAAATGATGTGGTTCTCAAGAATTGCCATCATCGTTCTGCCTCCAATTGCATTTGTTGTCACCAAGAGACTCTGTCTCTCATTGCAGCGCGCAGATCGTGATCTCGTATTGCATGGCCGCGAAACTGGGCGACTCGTTCGTATGCCTAACGGTGAATTCATCGAGGTTCACGAGCCAATCTCTGCTGAGAAGGCTTGGCTTCTTACTTCACACGAGCAACTGGCACCGCTCGAGCTTCCCGAGCACGATGAAGCAGGAGTCCGACGTCCAGGTGCTCTTAAGAACAAGTTACGCAATCGAATCTCACGGGCGGCAGCTGTAGCGGTGCCTAAGGCGACCGAGACAGAGCGTCGTGAGCTAGAAGGTCATCACTAAAAGGTGCAGTTTAAACCCAGCTCAACTTCGCAGAACTAAGGCAACGCCCAGCGAGGTCATCACAATACCGATGATCGCCTGGGCGTTTACCTTTTCCCCAAATAGGACAAGCGCCTGCAGGACAGCCATCGGTGGAACGAGATAGAGAAGACTTGAAACTTTTGCTGCAGTTCCTCGATTAAGTAACCAGAGAAGTAAAAGAACCGCAGCAATCGATGTGACCAGCACTGCCCAAGCCATAGACCAGAAGGCTGTTGTCGTTAGCTCAAAGCGAGTACGACCAAGTGCAAAAGAGACCGCCAAGAGAACAATCGCTGCTGCACCAAATTGAATTGTTGTTCCAATCATCAGCGGGATTGAATGACCGATTCTCTTTTGCAGCAATGTGGCTACAGTGCTACCGAGTAAAGCCATAATCAAGAAGGCTAGAGACTCCACTGTAAATCCATCACTTGCACTGAGTTTAGGAAGCACAACGAAGACCACACCGATGATTCCAAGAATTAGACCAATGCCCTGGCTCTTCGTAAGTCTCTCCCCCAGCAGATTTATGGCAAGAAGAGAGACAAGAACTGGCTGAAGACTGGTAACAACAGATGAGAGACCTGCTGGGGCGTGAAGTTCAATCGCATACCAAACCCCTGCCAGATAGAGGCCATGCAGAGATAGACCAATCAGGATTGATGCATAGAAATCTGATCGCGAAATACGAACGGGTTGTCTCATCGCAATAGTGAGCGCAAAGAGAATAAGAGTCGCTAGCACTAGTCGAATTGCTAAGAAGTAGAGTGAATCGGCAGATTCAAATCCATACTTTGCTACAACAAAACCAGAGCTCCAAATGACGATGAAGATCCAGGGAGCTGCAGATCCAACCTTCTTCACTGCTCAGCGAGAGCCTTGAGTAGAACGAGGGATTTCGCCATCCACTTAGGATTTCGTTCAAGAGATTTCGTCCTCTTAACCCACCACTTACCAATTGCCGGAGCTGGGTTAAGATCGAAAACTTCTGTTACTTCGGTGAGATTTTCTCCCACAGTTCTGAGTTGATAAGACCAAGTCCAGCCGCCTAAATGACGCCATGTAATTAAGCGGCCTTCTTCAAATGCCACAACCGTGTTTGTGATGCGATAAGGAATATATATCTTCATTCCCATGCCGAACTTAGCTCCAAGATAAAGTCTCTCGGGGGCCCGAAGAGCCTTATTGACTGTTCCAGAACCATCGAAGTATGCATGGGCGTATGGGTCAGCTAAGTACTCAAAAATCTTTCCTGCCGGAGCCTCTATTGTTATTCGAGCTGCAGCGGTAAGCGGGTAATCAACTTTGAGTATCTCAGCGCGAACCTTGCTCATGGCTAGCTGCTACTTAATGATCTGAAGAAAGTGATGGCTTCTCGTACTCAGTCACCATTCCGATGATGCTGATAACAAGAACACCTAGAGCGATAAGAGTGAGCCACCA
>CAZSEW010000002.1:0-29072 GCA_964606025.1 uncultured Candidatus Planktophila sp. | reverse complement strand
TGCCAAAGCCACTCTTTGGCGATAACGGTTCAGGTATGCACGTTCACCAATCACTATGGAAAGATGGAAAGCCACTGTTCTTCGAAGCAGGCACATATGGCGATCTTTCAGATATGGCACGTTGGTACATCGGTGGACTTCTCAAGCACGCACCATCACTGCTTGCATTCACCAACCCAACAGTTAACTCATACCGTCGCTTGGTTCCAGGTTATGAAGCTCCAGTAAACCTCGTTTATTCAGCTCGTAACCGTTCTGCATGTATCCGTATTCCAATTACAGGTTCATCACCAAAGGCAAAGCGCGTTGAATTCCGTTGCCCAGATCCATCATCGAATCCATACCTCGCATTTGCTGCGATGCTCATGGCCGGTATCGATGGAATCGTAAATAAGATCGAACCACCTGCACCAGTTGATAAGGATCTCTACGAGCTAGAGGGCGAAGAAGCTGCTGCAATTCCTCAGGTACCAGGATCACTCGATGCTGTACTCAATAGCCTAGAGGCAGATCACGAATTCCTTACAAAGGGTGGAGTCTTCACAGAAGATCTCATCGCAACATGGATCGAGTGGAAGCGTAAGAACGAAGTTGATTATGTTCGCTTGCGCCCACATCCAGCTGAGTTCGAGCTGTACTACGACATCTAAAATAGATTAGATAGCAATGGCCTCTGAGAAATCAGGGGCCATTGCTCATTTCCAAACATTTTAAGCTTTTCTAGAGAATGCCTTAAAGAGAAGCCAGCTGAGAAGACCACTGACAATTGAAGCTGTTATCACCGCGATGATTGCAATATCTCGCTGCACAGAATCAGTGAAGGCCAAGCTTGAGATAAAGATGGCGACTGTAAATCCAATTCCAGCCGCGCTGCCGGTGGCCAGCACATCAGAATTACGAGCTCCGACAGGATAGTCACCAATATTGAGCTTCTTCGCCGAGATCATCGCGACGAGAATACCTAGAGGCTTTCCGATGACTAATCCAGCGAAGATTCCCCATGCAATCAAAGAGGTGGATGCGTTCTTCAACGCTTCAGGAGTTAGGACTACACCTGTATTTGAAAAAGCAAAAATCGGTACAACAAAATAAATACTCCATGGATGAAGTTTCGCTTCCAACCATTCGATAACTGAGAGAGAACCATCCTCAATATCGTGATGCGTATCAACGTCTTTGGGTGTATTTGGAGTCAGTAGTCCAAGGACGACTCCCGCAAGAGTTGGGTGAATACCGGTGCCATAGAAGGCGTACCAAAGAGCGATACCAAGTAGCACATAGATACTCGTGTTGCGCAGTCCAAATTTCTTTACCAGCAAAATAACTACAACAGTTACCGCAGCGGCGAATAGCCAGGAGATTGCAACCCCGCTTGAATAAATAAATGCGATGATCAAAATAGCGCCGATATCATCAATGACAGCTAACCCCAGTAGAAATGTCCTAAGAGATGGAACGACTAAATTGCCAAGTAAGGCCAAGGTGCCAACTGCTAGTGCTATATCTGTGGCAACGGGTACTCCCCAGCCACGAGGTGCTTCAGCTCCTGCAATTGCGAGGTAGATGAGAGCAGGCACAGCCATGCCACCAATAGCTGCAATGAAAGGCATGATGGCATCTCTAAATCGGCTTAAGTGACCTGAGGTCAGTTCGCGCTTAATCTCTAATCCGACTACGAAGAAAAAGATAGTCATCAGGATGTAATTAATGACTTTAAGCGTGGTGAGTTTGAGAACCAAAATTCCAGCGTTGATTTCAAAACTTAGATCGAGGAAATCAAAGTAAATGTCACTGACTGGCGAATTTGCAGCGATTAATCCGAGTGCAGCTGCGGCTAGGAGTATCAATCCGCTTGTAGATTCGCGCCGCAAGAAGTCTCTTAGCGGGGCAACTTTCTTACTCATGTTATGAAGGTATCACGCGAAACATTACTGCCGGGCGACATTCTTGCGGGCCGTAATGAAATATCCCAAAGATGCAATCACCAAAGCGAAGAAGACTCCTAGATTTGAATATGCCCAATCGCCTTCCTTGCCTCCAATAATCCCTAAGAAGTAACCCTGCCAAGAAAGCCAACTCGCAAAGCCATTGGTTACAAATCCCCAGCCAACGATTGTTGCAACGAAGAGAATTCCAACCGATCTGAAATTCCAAGAGCCATATCGGCCATTTTCACGATAGAGATCTTTTTCGTCATAACTCTTTCGAATGAGTACATCTGTAACGAAGATTGCCGACCATGCAGCTATTGGAACACCTAATGTAATTAGAAAGCCCTGAAATGGATAGAAGAAGTCATCTGCAATCCATACAAAATAAATAGCTCCCATAAACATTATGAAGGCATCAATTCCAGCTGCCGTATGGCGCTTAACAGGAAGACCAATGGAGATGAGAGTGAGGCCAGAAGAATAGAGATTGAGAATCGCTCCACCAACAAGGCCAAGTATTGCAACGAGTGCAAAGATAATGAGATACCAGGTTGGGAGAATAGTGGTGAGAGCTCCGATGGGATCTCCCGCAATTGCATCCGACAAATCCTTGCTACTGCCTGATAGCGCAGCACCATAAATCACAAGAAGAATCGGAACAGTTGAGGCGCCGAAAACTGTCCATCCAATTACTGCCTTACTGGATACAGCTCGTGGCAAGTACCGCGAATAATCGGCTGCTGAATTCACCCAACCGAGTCCGATTCCTGTAGCGCCAAAGATAATCGCTCCAATGAGCCCTTGGTTGCTTCCCGACTCCATGCTAGAAATCGCACTCCAGTTAACTTCATCAATTGTCAGCACAATGTAGAAGAGGGTCATGGCAATTGTGATCGTTGTTAAATACTTCTGAATTCGCATAATCACAGAGAATCCAAGTACACCTGCAAAGACTGTAATTCCAGCAGCAAGTGCAAACCCTGCAACCATCGCAACGTCTTTATCGATATCACTAATTCGAATAAACACTGTTCCAGTAGCTAATGTCGCTAGTGAAACTAAAACTGTCTCCCAACCAACAAAAATTAGATAGGAAAGAATTCCAGGAATCACGCTCCCCTTTACCCCAAAAGTTGCGCGAGAGAGAACCATTGTTGGTGCATTTGATTTCTTGCCAGCGAGTGAACTAATTCCTACTAGGGAGAATGAAAGTACGGTTCCAAGTACTGCTGCGAGAGTTGCCTGCCAGAAAGAAATTCCGAAGCCTAAGAAGAATGACCCGTAGGAAAGGGCTAAAAGCGAAACGTTTGCACCACACCAGGGCCAGAAGAGCGATGAGGCTTTGCCCCCACGTTCGCTCTCATCGATGACATTTGTTCCATTGAGCTCTAGGTTCATAGCGAGAGAGGTTACGCGGTTTTAATAATTTACGTGCAATTGATAGTGTTCGGCACGGTCACGAGTATCAAATAAAGCACCGGCTATTTGATCGGCAACCCTCCAAGGCGGCGGGGTGCTTCCGGATGAAGACCAGGCCAAAAGCCGACATCGAACTCGCGTTATTCGGTTCATGTCGTACCTAGGCAAGCGCATACGAAAGGCGTGGAATGTTTAATTCAAAAATCAAATTAGCACTAATTGCTCTAGTGGCTGTAGTTGCTATCGCAATCCCAGTAATTAATGCTCAACAGAGCTCAGGATGTGGTCAGATTAAAGAAGGAGTTCTAACAATCGGAACAGACGACCCTGCTTATGGCCCATGGTTTGAGGACAACGACCCTTCAAACGGTAAAGGTTACGAAGCTGCAGTCGCATACGCTGTTGCTGAAGAGCTTGGATATTCAAAGGATAAGGTCGAGTGGGTAAAGGTTCCTTTCAATAAGGTTATCCAGCCAGGTTGCAAGACTTTTGACTTTGATATCAACCAGGTATCAATCACTGATGAGCGCAAGAAGGCTGTTGATTTCTCATCAGGTTATTACGATGTTTCTCAAACAGTAATCACTGTTAAGGGATCAAAGATTGCTGGAGCAAAGAGCATTGCAGACCTTAAGGGTGCAAAGCTCGGCGCACAGGTTGGTACAACTTCTTATGCAACTATCACCGACGTCATCAAGCCTGATCAAGATCCATCAGTTTTTGATACAAACGATGTTGCTAAGCAGGCACTGGCAAACGGCCAGATTGATGGTCTCGTTGTAGATCTACCAACTGCCTTCTACATCACTGCTGTTGACTTAGAAGATGGACTCATTGTTGGCCAATTCCCAGCAGAAGCTGGTGGCGAGCAATTTGGTCTCGTACTCTCTAAAGATAGCAAGCTCACAAAGGATGTCACTGCAGCGGTAGATGCACTCCGTGCAAATGGCACTCTTGCAAAGATCGCAGATCAGTGGCTTGCTAGCACTGTCGGCGCACCTGTACTGAAGTAATTCGAGAAGCGAGAGGTCCGATGACTTATCAGCCATCTGCGTTGCAACTGCAGCGCGAAGCTGCAAAGCGTCGGGCCTCTCGCCGTTCCATCTTGATCGCCCTCACCAGCACTTTGGGTATGGGTTTTCTCATTACCGTTTTAGTCACCGGTGCTCAGGGATATGAAAAGGTAAAAGAGTCATTCTTCAATTGGGAGTATGCGCAGAAAGCGCTGCCATCTGTCTTTGAGGGGTTGCTACTCAACCTAAGAGTTTTGCTAATCGCAGAATTTTTCGTACTTCTCATCGGTTTACTGATTGCAATCGCTCGCACATCTACCTCACCTGTTCTGTATCCGGTTCGATTAGTTG
Source organism: uncultured Candidatus Planktophila sp. (assembly GCA_964606025.1). Taxonomy (GTDB): domain Bacteria; phylum Actinomycetota; class Actinomycetes; order Nanopelagicales; family Nanopelagicaceae; genus Planktophila. Next base: position 24,358 of record CAZSEW010000002.1, on the reverse strand, counting down.
CAACGATTTATACAGATCTCTTTCGTGGCCTTCCATTGCTACTCGTACTTCTGTTGGTCGGCCTAGGAATTCCTGGCCTACGCATCTCATGGATCCCTAATTCCGCTGTAGTTCTCGGAACGGTCGCACTTGTTCTCACTTACTCGGCATATGTAGCAGAAGTGATCCGGGCTGGCATAGAGGGAGTGAATCCAACGCAGCGCCAAGCCGCACGAGCCCTTGGACTTTCTCAAGCTCAAACTTTGGAACATGTTGTTCTGCCACAAGCATTTAGAAATGTAACTCCCCCATTGCTCAACGATCTAGTCTCATTACAAAAAGATTCTGGATTAATCTCAGTCCTTGGTGCAGTCGATGCAATCCGAGCCGCGGGTATTCAGACGGCGCAATCATTTAACTTCACGCCCTACCTCGTTGCCGGCGCACTCTTTGTTCTCCTGACTATTCCACTTACCCGATTCACCGACTGGCTAACTAGGCGCCAAGATTCCAAGCAAAGAGCCCAGGGTCAATGGTGATGACGATGAACCTTTTTGAAGTTAAGAATTTACGTAAGTCTTTTGGAGACAATCTCGTCTTAGATGATGTCACCATCGACTTTCCTGCTCAATCTGCAACAGTGATTATTGGAGCAAGTGGTTCTGGAAAATCAACCTTGATGCGCTGCATGAACCTTTTGGAAGAGCTCAATGACGGGCAGATACTGTTAGAAGGCAGTGACATCAGCGCCTATGGAATCGATCTCGATTCAGTTCGGGGAAAGATTGGCTCGGTATTTCAGGCGTTTAATCTCTTCCCACACCTAAGCGTTCTTGAAAATATTACTCTTGCTCCGCGTCTTGTCCACGGAAAGTCTAAATCAGAGGCGGATGAACTTGCACGTGCACTTCTCGAACGTTTCGGACTTTCCGACAAAGCTAACGAATATCCAAACCTGCTAAGTGGCGGTCAGCAGCAACGCGTAGCAATTATTCGTGCCGTAGCAACTAGCCCAAAGCTTCTTCTTCTCGATGAGGTTACCAGTGCCCTAGATCCGGTCTTGATCGCAGAAGTGTTGACACTGATTGCAGAGCTAAAACGAGACGGAATGACCATGGTTATCGCAACCCACGAGATGGGCTTTGCAAAGAAGATTGCAGATAATGTTGTATTTTTACATAAGGGTCGAGTACACGAAACAGGAACTCCTGAACAGATCTTCAGTGCGCCGAAGACGGCAGAGTTAAAGGCATTTCTCGGCGCCTTACATGAGGCCGGTCGCCTTTAATCCCAAACGATTTAATCTGGAAGGATTTAATCTAGGAAGAAGTCGAGCAAAAAGTCTTTAGTACCTGGGACAACTGAGTACTTTTCGAGATCGGTAATTCCTTCAGAGGCTAGAACTTCATCATCGACGAAGAAATTTCCGGTGCACTCCTTTGAGTTTCGATTCAAGATGATGTAAGCGGAATCTGAGAGTATCTCAGGCTTTCGACATGCAGCGGTATCTACTCCTGGAATCATCTGTAGAGCCGCGGTATCGATAGCGGTACGTGGCCAGAGCGCATTGACCGCAATGCCATCGCGCTTAAACTCTTCGGACATGCCAAGTACGCACATACTCATTCCATACTTCGCCATCGTGTAAGCAACATGGTTCTTAAACCACTTCGGCTTCATGGAAAGTGGTGGTGAGAGAGTCAAGATATGTGGATTTCGGCCGGCTTCTGCAGATTCGCGAAGATATGGAATAGCCGCCTGAGAGGTAAGGAATGTTCCTCGGACGTTTACATCGAACATCAAATCAAAACGCTTTGCGGGAGTATCTTCCGTGCGGGTTAAGTTGATCGCACTTGCATTGTTGATCAGGATATCGATACCGCCGAATTCGGCAGCAGCCTTTGCAACTGCTTCAGCAATCTGATTCTCATCACGAAGATCGCACTGAATAGGAAGTGCAGTTCCACCGGCTGCTCGAATCTCTTCAGCTGCTGTATGAATCGTTCCTGGCAACTTTGGATTGGGGTCAGATGTCTTTGCCGCGATGGCAACACTGGCACCATCTGCGGCTGCACGAAGAGCGATTGCAAGACCAATACCGCGGGATCCTCCTGTTATAAAGATTCTCTTACCGGCTAGTGACATAGTTCTGCTCCCCTTACTTATTCTTCAATTTACTTGCTTTTTTTGGACATGAAATTCATAAAAGCTGTGGCTGCCTCTTCTGATTGGAGAGCTAATGCAAAGATTTGGAATTCTGCTTTCATAACGGCTGCAACAGCATCGTGCTTTCCAGCCTTCATCAACGCCTTTGTATTAATGATTGCTTGCGGCGGTTGGTTGCCTATCTTTTCAGCAACTTCCAGCGCCAGACCTTCTGCATCAGATGTAATGGTTTCTACAAGTCCCATCTCCTTCGCTTCATCTGCAGAGAATGACTCTCCGGTCATGAAAATTCGAGCTGCTCTTTGGTAACCAACAAGCTCTGGGAATAACTTGGACGACCCAGCTTCTGGGACAAGGCCTAATGATGTAAATGGCATAGAAAAGTTTGCATTGGGTGAGGCAATAACGATGTCGCAATGGAGCAACATTGTTGTGCCCACGCCGATGGCATTGCCCTTCACCGCAGCGATCAAAGGTTTAGGGAAATCAAGGAGTGATGCCAAGAATCGTGCAACATCAGAAGATTCTTCAGTGGGCGGGTTGGCCATAAAATCTTTAATGTCATTGCCGGCAGTAAAGTGACCGCCTTCGCTTGAGAGAACCACAGCACGAATCGAGAAATCACCTGCTGCATCATTGAGCGCCCCAGCCAAACCGGCGTACATATCCCGAGTGATTGCATTCATCTTCTCGGGGCGATTGAAGCGAATGAGAAGGGTCTGTCCTTGGCGCGAAGTTGTTATTTCCGTCATTCGGGCATCTTAAAGCGTGAAAGGATGGAATGAAAGGAGCATAATTGCCATCAGGCAACGGGAGAGGTAGCTCATAATGGCTCGAGATATAACCATCACCACAAGGGAGCTTTCGCCCTTCGAGCACCTAGTTCTTGGTCTGCTCTGTGAAGGAAAGACTAACTCAGCAATTGCTCGTGAAACAAACCACACCGAAAAGGTCATTGAGAACACCATCAGTCGTTCGGCTAAGGCTTTCGGCATAGCCTCTGACGAAGATACAAATATTCGAGTTCTGCTCGCCCTGGCATTTAGAACTCATTTCGGAGATGCAGCATTTGATCGGCTAGGCGTCCCATGTTCACATTTTGAAATTAATGGTGAAGGTCAACCAATTTGTAATCGCGAGATTCACTAGTCATACCGTAAGCAAGTGCTAGCACTCACTTAGTTAGTCGAGGTGCTAGCACTCGTATTTTCGCTCTACAGCTCACTCTTCTGGGTATTTAATTTCTTTAGCACCTAACAAATATAGGTGGATTTACAAGGGAGAGAAAATGAAACGCAAGAATTTTGACAAGATCGTTACAGCAGTTGGATTTGGTCTAACCGTATTTCTCTTTGTTGCCGCAGGGTTACTTAATTGGGGTGCATCATTTGCCTCAGACTCTGTGAAGAGTCAATTAGAGAATCAAAATATTTCATTTCCAGCCGTCGAAGCCATGCCAGAGGCAACAAAAGCGAAGCTTTCAAAGTGGGCGGAACAAAAAGTTACAACCGGCGAAATGGCTCGTGACTATTCAGATCTCTACATTTGGGAACATATGAAAGGATCTGCAATTGCCGCAGTTGGCAAACCAGCGACTTACTCAGAAGTATCTGGTATGTACATGGGACTAGTTCGTGGCGGAAGCACCGATACTGAACAAATTGCAAAACTTGGAGAATTGCGTCAGACATTGTTCATGGGAAATACACTCAGAGGAATGTTGCTTGAAGCCTATGCGTTCGGCACCATGGGAGTCATAGCCGGATATGGCGCCCTTGCTGCTCTCGTTGGTGGAATCGTGATGCTTCTCCTCTCGATTGCAGGGTTGATACATATTCGTCGCACCCCAGAAAGTGCGACGATTTAACCCTCATAACTCTCAACTCTCCGTGAAGGTTTGAGGGAAGTGAAAACCCCGGCTCTAGTTTTCCTAGCGCCGGGGTTTTTCTTATCTCTAATTGCTGGCTATTTAGTGAACGAGCACTGCAGAGATGAACTCTTCTACCGCAGTATGTGCCTGCTCATCTGTGTACTGAATTGGTGGAGTCTTCATAAAGTATGAAGATGGAGCAAGGAGCGCTCCCCCAATCTTGCGATCTAGTCCTAACTTTGCGCATCGAAGGGCATCGATAATGACACCGGCAGAGTTTGGTGAATCCCACACTTCTAGCTTGTACTCAAGATTGAGTGGCACATCGCCAAATGCGCGTCCCTCAAGACGGACATATGCCCACTTGCGATCATCGAGCCATGGAATGTAATCCGACGGCCCAATATGGACATTCTTAGTACCCATATCGTGATCAAGCTGCGACGTTACTGAATTTGTCTTCGAGATTTTCTTAGACTCGAGGCGATCTCTTTCGAGCATATTTTTAAAGTCCATATTGCCACCGACATTGAGTTGATAAGTGCGGTCAAGGTGAACTCCTCTATCTTGAAATAACTTAGCCATAATTCTGTGAGTGATTGTTGCTCCAACTTGGCTCTTGATGTCATCTCCAACTATGGGAAGACCAGCATCTTCAAACTTCTTAGCCCAGACTGGATCCGATGCGATAAAGACAGGTAGCGCATTTACAAATGCACATCCTGCATCTATAGCGCATTGCGCGTAATACTTTGCGGCCTCTTCTGACCCAACCGGTAGGTAGCAGATGAGTACATCAACTTGCTCTTCCTTTAAGCGCGCAACTACATCAACTGGAGCAGCTGGAGATTCAGCGATTGTCTCTTTGTAATACTTTCCAAGTCCATCGAGAGTCACTCCGCGCTCAACAGCCACGCCTGTCTTTTCAACTGTCGAGAATTTAATTGTGTTATTTTCACTTGCCCAGATTGCATCGGCTAGATCGAGTCCAACCTTCTTTGCATCAACATCAAAGGCTGCTACAAATTTAATGTTATTGATGTGGTAATTGCCGATAACTGCATGCATCAGTCCAGGAATTTCCTGATCAATTGCAGCATCCTTGTAATAGGTAACTCCCTGAACTAGCGAGTTAGCGCAGTTTCCAACACCGACAATTGCGACACGGATATCTCCGGTTTCTGTCTTGATATTCATCTATTTCTTCCCCTCGTTCTTTATCATTCCCTCAAGCCATGTGATCTCACGTTCAAGAGACTCGAGAGAGAAGCGGCGCCACTCCTCGAGGTATTTATCGATTCCTGCTGGATGCGATTCCAACTCAGTTCGCATCGATTTAGCTTTATCTTGAAGTCGCGATAGACGCCCTTCAAGAATTCGAACTCGATTCATCGTTGTTGTCGGGCTAAAGAAGGCGAAGCGGACACCGAAACCTTCATCTTCCCAAGCCTCAGCGGTGACGGATCCGTTAAGTTCTGCGAAACGCTTCTGGCCCTTTTTTGTAATCGTGTAGACGATTCGAGTTCGCTTTGAGGTAACGCCGATCTCTTTCGCCTCAATGGTCTCGGCGATCACCATCCGCTTTAACTGCGGATAGAGGACCGAGAACGACAGGGCGCGGAACGGGCCAAAGATCGCCACAAGGCGTTTTCTAAGCTCGTAGCCATGCAGTGGAGACTCTGAAAGGAGCCCCAGAAGGGCGAATTCAAGTGAATCAGCGCGTGATCTCAATGAGTCTCCTTGTCCGTGCCTATTCTGAGTAGATATATCGAATCGATATATCTAGACGATAGTTAACCTCAGAACTGCTCGTCGAGCAAATCGACACACCACTTGAGCGCGGCCAATCAGCTCACCGGCGTAATCTGAGCCAGTGATTCCAACGCGCCTACCTGAATACATCGTGGCCGCGATGATCATCATCCTTGCCCCTGGCCCCAGCGTCCTCTTCGTTATCGCTCGTGCTATTTCCTGGGGGCGAAAGGTTTCAGTCCTTACCGTTGCAGGAAATGTCTCTGGCTCTCTCGTGCTCTCAACCTTGGTGGCACTTGGCTTAGGCCCAATTCTTCAACGATCACACCTTGCCTACCAAGCGGTGCAATGGGGTGGCGGTCTCTATCTTATTTATTTAGGAATCGATGCGATCCGTAAACGATCTGCAGATGCTGCAGATATGACAAATCAAGGTCCTGTTGTTCCTACCGCGCTGCAATCTATCCGCGACGGATTCTGGGTTGGAGTTCTCAATCCAAAAGCGATTGTTTTCTTTGCAGCTGTCTTGCCCCAATTTGTAGATATTGATGGCGGAAATGTCACTGCGCAATTACTTTTCATGGGACTTATCTTCTGCGTTCTTGCATTTATCTCCGATGGAACATGGGGACTTCTTGCGGGAACTGCCCGTCAATGGCTCGCAACAGATGCAAGACGACTAGAGATTCTCAGAGCCTTCGGCGGAACTGTCATGATTACTTTGGGCGTTCTTGTATTAATCGCTGCAATTCAGGGACAGTAGAGATTAGAGTCTTCCCATGAAGAAGCCTGAGGTTCCTGCACGCGACACAATTGCTCCATCTGACCTCACCTTTGGCCTCTCCAATTGTCGCCGCTGCCTCTGGCTCAAATACTGGTTTAAGTTAGACCTTAAGAAGGAATTCCCGCTGGTAAAGCCTCTTGCAGATTCGCAGGAAGAACATTTTCGCCGTGCATCGATGCAAGAGATCTCCCCAACTCTCAAAGCAGGAGTTGTGAAGCAATGGGGACAATGGGTAAAGAGTGCTCCAATTAAAGTCAATGGTTTTGAAACTCGTTGGAAGATTCTTGGCATCTACGACCTGCTCGGCCATTACACAGATGGATCAGTGGGAATTATTGATTGCAAGGTCTCAGATTCTGAGCGGGATAACGGCCCTTTCTATGCACCTCAATTAGAGGCATATGCACACGCTCTTGAAAATCCAGATAAGGGAAAGCCTTTCCCAGTTTCATCGATGGGTCTATTGATTTGGAAACTTGCTGGAGTAACTGAAACTGGCGCCAGCGAACTCGCCAACAATTCACATGGATTCGGTGTTAATCAGCACTACGTACCGGTGGAGCGAGATACCGAGAAATTTACTCAATTGCTTGAAGAGTTAATTACAACCATTGAAGGCTCGATGCCTGAGCCTGGGCCAGAGTGCAATCTCTGCAATTACCTAACAAAGCGATCAGAGCTCGAGATTAATTAATCGTTCTCTTCTGAATCTTCACTTGATCTTCCAGATTTCTTTGCCTTAACCGCGTAAGTGTCTACATATTCTTGCCCTGAAAGTTGTTGAATTCGCTTCATAATTTGATCTGTTACTTCGCGAAGATATTGAAGATCTGTGGAATCGCCTTCGAAGTACATAGGTTCACCAAAGGTAATTCCGACTCGCATCACCTTTGGAAGAACCGTTCCTGTTGGTTGAATTTTATCGGTGTTAAACATGGCGATAGGAACTACAGGTGCGCCAGATTCAATCGCCAATCGCGCAATACCTGTTCGCCCCTTGTAAAGACGACCATCTGGTGAACGCGTGCCTTCTGGATAAATCCCTAATGAGTTTCCGCCAGCCAAAACTTCAAGACCTGTAATCAACGCTGCCTCGCTACGACGTCCACCTGAACGATCAACGGGAACCTGGCCAAGTGCGATAAATGTCAGTTTCTTAATAAATCCCTTTGGACCAGGCGAAGTGAAATATTCACTCTTTGCCAAGAAGGTAACTTTACGAGGAACAACAAGAGGCATGAAGATTGAATCGCTGAAGGAGAGATGGTTGGAGGCGAGAATGAGTGGACCTGATGCAGGAACATTTCTCAAGCCTTTTACTTTGGGGCGGAACAGGATCATCAAGAATGGCGTCAGAAATGCGCGGAGCGTTCCGTACGGCAGGTTGTTCACGACCCTAATTTAGCCTGAAAGAGGTTATTTGTGCGAACATAAACCATGGCTAAGCGTGAGAATGAAGGCTTTGATGAAGAAGATCTCATTAAAGCTGAATTTGATTCGATAGTTGAGGGTCTCTCACTCGATGAATCATCGCCGACAACCTATCTCGATGAATTAGATCGATTTGAAGAAGTAAATAAGTTCACTCCCCCTGCGGTTCCCAAGAAGAAATTTCGTGAGCAATTAAGAGAGATGAGAATCTCCTTTACGCGATGGAGAAATAACTCTCGAGAACTTCCACCTGATGACGGAGCAGTAATTTAACGAGATCAGATTAGATACGAGAAAAGTTTAGATTCGAGCTAAGTCGGCTACGCCAACTAGGCCTGCTTCATTTCCCAAAGTTGCCGCAATAATCTCTGGATATGGGTGCTTACCGGCAAATGGCATGTATCGAGCAACACCTTCGCGAATAGGCTTGAGGAGAAGTTCTCCTGCATCAATAACTCCTCCGCCGATGATTACGCACTCGGGATCGAGAACAACCGATAGCGATGCAATTCCGGCGCCCAACCAATCACCTGTTCGAGCAAAGGCAGCAAGTGCAAGTGCATCGCCATCACGGGCAGCATCAGTTATTGACTTGCCAGATAATCCTTCAATAGTTCCATCATCACGGGATAAGAGAGATTTACTTGCTGAAGGATCTTCGGCTATCAACTCCCGTGCATGACGCATAAGTGCGCTGCCGGATCCGTACTGTTCAAAGCAACCCTTTGCTCCGCACCCACAGAGCAATCCATCTGGGACAACACGAATGTGGCCAATTTCTGCGGCAATTCCAAAAGCTCCGCGATGTAACTTTCCATCGGCGATGATTCCGCCGCCGATTCCAGTTCCAATAGTTAAAAGGAGAATATTGCTCTTGCCGATACCGGCACCGAACTTGGCTTCCCCCCATGCTGCAGCATTGGCATCATTTTCAATCACAACAGATTTACCAATCAGTTGTGTGAGTACATCATCAAGGTTGACACCATTCCAACCTGCGATATTTGGTGTTGCAAGCATCGTCTTTCGATCTGATGAAACGAATCCTGCTGCAGAGACTCCGATGGACTCAACCGAGTAATCTGCCATTAATTCTTTGGCGACATCTGCAATAGCTTGATTGAGAAGAGCGCCACCTTCGCGTGGCGTATCGCGACGGGCAGTCTTTAGAACTTTGCCAGATTCATCTACAACGCCGCCGAGAACTTTGGTTCCACCGACATCTACACCGATCGTATATGCCATTTATGAAACTTTAGAGGCGAGTTCTTTTAACGCTGCATCAATTATTTGTTGCTGGCCTTTAGTAATCATCATCGATGGAACAGGAAGTGACACCGCAACGGTCAGTTCATAAGTCACTTGAGTTGTATCCTCATCAATCGACTTGAGGGTATAGGTCCCATCCATCTGTGTTAAGAGATCTGCTTCATCCATTGAGAATGAGAGCGATAGCGGTGCTCCGCTCCAGTCGTAATCAAGAGTCACACGATCCTTCATCATTCCCGCATCGATTGAGAGCTTCGCTTTGAGCACGCGCCCTGAACTATCGCTTTCCAGAACTTCAGACTTCTTAACGGAGCTAAGCCACTCGGGGTATGCGCCAACGGCAAAGAGCGCCTCCTGGACATCGGCTATCGGGGCATCAATCAGGACTGTGGCTGTGCTCTTCTCGGACATGGCAGAAGGCTACCAATTCACAAGAAAAATCCATTCATTTTCCGTATCTCCCCCACTACCGTTAGCGCCATGAACGAGATATCAACTCCAGCAATTGTCCCGACTGCAACTGAAGGTAACCTGACAAATTTGATCGCAGAGCGCGCCTGGTTTGAGCCAGAGCGCGTGACCATGTCACGTCCTCTCGGTGATGGCTGGCAGCCAGTAACTGCTCGCGAAGTCGAAGAAGAGGTCCGTGCAACTGCAAAGGGACTCATCGCTGCTGGAATTCAAATTGGTGATCGCGTTGCAATCATGGCTCGCACTCGTTACGAGTGGACGATTCTTGATTTTGCAATTTGGTATGCCGGTGGATGTGTCGTTCCAATTTATGAAACATCCTCTGCAGAACAAGTTGATTGGATTCTCAATGACTCAGGATCTGTTGGGTTAATTGTTGAAACTCCAACACATAAAGAGCTTGTCTCAACTGTACTTCCATCACACACTAAACATGTATGGGTGATGACAGAAGATGTCTTAGCGACTCTTCGCAACGCAGGCTCACATATCGGTGACGATGAAATTGACCGTCGCCGAAACGCGCTCGTACCATCTAGCCTTGCAACGTTGATTTATACATCAGGTACAACTGGACGCCCTAAGGGTGTTCAGTTAACTCACTCGAACTTCCTATCTGAGTGTGGAAACGTTGTTGAGGGCGCTAGCGATCTCTTCCTTAAGCCTGGTGGATCCACTCTTCTATTTTTGCCAGTGGCACACGTCTTCGGTCGAATGGTCCAGATTGGTTCTATCCGTGCTGGACTTCATCTTGCACATTGCAGCGATCCAGTTGGACGACTTCAGCCGGATATGGCTTCCTTCAAACCAACATTCGTACTTGCAGTTCCACGTATCTTTGAAAAGATTTACAACGGCGCAGAAGCAAAGGCGGAAGCAGCTGGCAAGGGCAAGATTTTCCGTAAAGCTGCTGAGGTTGCAATTGCATATAGCGAGGCACAAGATAAGCGTGGATTTAATCCACTGCTTACTCTGAAGCATGCGCTATTCGACAAGCTCGTCTATTCAAAGATTCGCGCCGCTATGGGAGGATCTGTAGAAGCAGCAATCTCCGGTGGTGCCCCACTTGGAGTTCGTCTTGGACATTTCTATCGCGGTGCTGGAATCACAATTCTTGAAGGTTACGGATTAACTGAGACAACCGCTGGTGCAACGCTGAATTTAACTAATCACCTACGTGTCGGTTCAGTTGGTCGCCCTATTCCTGGAAACTCAGTCAGGATTGCTGACGATGGTGAAGTTCTCATCAGCGGACCAATTGTTATGCGCGGCTACTGGCAGAACGATGCAGCAAATCAAGAAGTCTTTGATGGTCAATGGTTTAAATCTGGAGACCTGGGAAGACTTGATGATGAGGGCTACCTCTACATCACAGGTCGCAAGAAGGAACTCATTGTTACTGCAGGAGGAAAGAATGTTGCGCCTGCTGTTCTGGAAGATCGCTTGCGTGCACATCCTCTCGTCAGCCAATGCATGGTCGTTGGCGATAACCAGCCATTTATCGCATCATTGATTACTATCGATCAAGATATGCTCAAAGGCTGGATTGCAGCTAACAATAAATCAGGAGCGACACTTGAGACGCTCCGCAATGATCCTGATCTCATCGCAGTAATTCAGACAGCAGTCGATGAAGCCAATAAGGCTGTCTCTAAGGCTGAATCAATTCGCAAATTTACGATTCTTCCAAACGATTTCACTATTGCTGGAGGACAACTCACTGCGAAGCTATCACTCAAGCGCCACGTCATTGGCGAACAATATGCAGCTGAAATCGCTGCTCTCTTCGCAAAGTAGGAAGTGGTAGCTACAACTCCCGAGCGTCTTCGTCTTGCTCGGGAGCTTCACGATGGAATAGCCCAAGACTTAGTCGGTCTAGGTTATTCACTTGATCTGATCCTTGCTGATCCGGCAATCGACAAGAGTTCTCGTGCTGCCATAAGGAAATCTCGACTCGACATTGATGCGCTCATCTACAAAGTGCGTAGAGAAATTCTGACTCTTCGCCGCGGCAATGTGGCGCGCTTTGATACCGCTCTTGATTCCCTGGTGCATGAAATCTGCGGGAGTTTGGAGCTATCTCTGAGCATCGCAGAAGTACCCCTCGAAGAGGATGCTTCTCATGAGCTCTTGCAGATATCTCGAGAAATCCTACGTAATGTCGTGGCCCACGCTAGGGCTACCCGCCTTGAGGTAAAGCTCTACCTCATCAACAATCGCGTATTCATTGAGTTTTTCGATAACGGAATTGGTGGAGCACATATGTCTGAAGAACGATGGGGATTAATTGGAGTAACAGAACGCTTAACCGCAATTGGTGGCAATCTCACTCTTGAAAGTAAAGAGGGAACACGGATTTCTATACATCTGTGAAGAAGATCTTGGTCATCGACGACCATGCCGTAGTTCGAGAAGGCATCAAATCGGCTCTAAAAAAATCAGAGCGATTTCAAATATTTGAAGCGGCATCCAAAGCAGAGGCGATTGCTCAAATTACAAAGATATCCCCCGACGGAATCATCGTCGATATCAACTTGCCCGATGGCAATGGACTTGAGATTGTCTCGTGGGTTCGATCCATTTCAAGCACAATCGCAATTGTTGTACTAACTCTCAATGAGCAAACCGACTTTCTCCTTGCTTCCATGAAAGCTGGAGCAAGCTCATATATCCATAAGTCAGCGCCGCTCAGTGAACTTATGTCGGCGCTCGAATTTGCCTTGAGTTCGCCTACCTCTTTCGCGGCGAGAGAGATTTCTGTGACTATCACTCGCAAGAGCGAGCAATTCTCATTATCTCCACGCGAACTTCAAATTGTTACTCAGCTGCATCGAGGTGAAACTCTGAAAATTCTGGCCGGATCTCTCTTCATCACTGAAGCCACCTTAAAGAGTCATCTTGCATCTATCTATCGAAAACTTGAAGTCAGCAATCGCCTGCAGGCTATTGAGAAGGCAAGAACTGCGGGAATTATTTGAGAACGAGTTTGTTAAATGCTTCAGACCAAATTTCCCAGCGCCATTTGCTAACAATCCAATCCCTGCCCTGAGCGCCAAGTTTTGCAGCAAAATCTGGGTTCTCGAGAAGTTGAATTGCTGCCTGCGCTATTGCCGGCGCTGATTTTCCATCAACAGAGAAACCAGTCTCGCCTTCAATCACAGCATCGGGGGCTCCTCCAGAGACTCCGCCAATAACAGGTAATCCACATGCACTTGCTTCTAGGTAAACAATTCCGAGACCTTCAACTTCAAGACCTGCTAAACGAGAACGTGAAGGCATTGCAAAGATATCTCCAGCACAGATGTATTCGGGAAGTTCTGCGTACTGCACTCGCCCAATAAATGTAATTCGCTCACGTACCCCGAGAGAATTTGCACGCTTCTCAAGTTCAGATCTATAGGGACCCTCACCGACAAGTAGTAGATGAACGTTCGGAATGTTCTGCTCAATGATTGCAAGTGCATCAATCAAGAAATCTTGGCCCTTTCGATGTACGAGGCGACCCACGCTGACAATTACTTTCTTATCTTCTAGCCCAAGCTCGCGTCTAATGCGTGGGCTCTTCTTGGCCGGCGAGAAGTGATCTGTATCGATTCCTGGAGCTAGATGCACCAATTTGCTATGGGATTCACTTTTCAGCGCCTTTGAGATAGCTCTGCGGGTGTAATCGCCAAGATAGGTAAGTGAATCTACGCTCTTGCCTATTCGCTTTATCGCCCAGGAAAATGGCCAGAGTTTTGACCACCAGACTTCGTGGCCGTGTGTAAGTGCAACAATGTTTTTTGCGCCAGCGCGACGTGCTCCACGTGCGAGTAATCCAAGTGGTGCTGCTGCTCCAAAGAAGACAGAAGTTATATCTCGTTGTGCAATGACGCGGCGAACATTTCTAGATACTCTCCATGTTGGCAACAAAATCTTTGCCTTATCTCGTATAACTTCAACACCAAAATTTTCTCTCCACCCTGCATCAAAGGCAGGAGATTCTGCTTGTGATGAGGTATAGACAATTACTGATCCTTGAGGCAAGCGTTCAATGAGCCCAATAATGAATGTCTCAATTCCTCCTGCACGAGGACCAAAGTCATTGGTGATACAGAGGATTTTTTCTGTAGCCTTCGAATGTACAGTCATTAGAAACGGCGAACTGCAACCAAAGGTTTGCTACCTAAACTGCCGGCAGGAGCGACCTTGACGCGCGAACCAGATCGCGGAGCATGAACCATCTTGCCGCCACCTAAATAAATTCCGACGTGTGAAATAGGTCTACCGAAAAAGAGAAGGTCTCCTGGTTTCTTCTGACTAAAAGAGACGCCCTTACCCATTCGAGATTGGGCGCGAGAAGAGTGCGGAAGGGAGACACCTGCACGTTGGAAAGCGCGCATGGTAAGACCAGAACAATCCCAATTGATCATTCCATCTGCGCCGAAGACATAGCGATCACCAATTTGTGCCAGTGCAAATTTCAAAGCTGTGCCGGCACGACCAGAGAGACCGGCAGCACCCTTTGCCGCTTTGAGAGAAGAGGCTTGGTCCGCATCTTCACGCTCTTTAGCAAGTCGCGCTAAACGCTCACGATCTTCCTTCTTCAATTTCGATAAAAGAGACTCTGCTTGCGCTAACTTCTGTGTAGCAACTGCGCTTCGCTCTGCTAATCGTTTCTGCAAGACTTTTACCTGGGCAAGGCGATCGCTGACTGTCAGGGATGTTGCATTGAGTTGCTGCTCAGCTGATTGAAACTTTCGAAGTTGAATACCTTTTTTACGAGTAATCGCATCCAAAGACCCGGCCGCCGAAAGATAGAGAGATGGGTCGGATGAGAAGAGGAGCTCCAAGCTCTGACTCAGAGTTCCAGATTTGTACTGGTCCACTGCGATAGCGCCGAGAGTTTTAGAGATTGCATCAACTGTCTTACCCTGAAGTGCTGCCTTCGCCTGAATTCCAGCGAGACTTCGAGTCAGAGATGCCAGGCGAACCTTCGCTTCTTGAGCACCTTCTGCTGCTGCAGTGGCCTCTTCCTCAAGGCGAATGACTTGGGCTTGAACCTGTGCCAACGTCTGCGCTGCCTGGGATGGAGGTGCGAGAAGCAAGGAGGCGGCGACAGCTGTCGTCAGGGGCCAAATGGCCGCCCTCATTGGCTTTCTCATGTTTTAAGGCTAACGCCCGAAGGAGCGTATTTTCAATTTGGAACGGGTAATTAGCCTGATAATTAAGTGAGAAAAAGAATATTCTGAGCGTATGCCCGTTATCGGTACTTTAGTTGTAGGCGCAGATGGCTCAACATCGAAGAATGGAAACTCGGCAGGTGTAACTACTGCGCTAGATCGTTCAGAGTTCCTCCAACGACGTCGAAGCGCTGATTGCATCATTATCGGCGGCAACACAGCTCGCACAGAGCCATATCAAAGAACGCCCGTGCCTGTTGTAGTTCTATCTCGAACATTGATTAATCCTCTCAGTGGAAATCGTCTCGCCCACTGTTGGAATCTGACGCCAGAAAAGGCTCTCGATAAAGCGCTCAAAACTTTTGGGCCTCGAATCCATATCGAAGCTGGTGCATCAATATTCCAAGAATTAATTGGCGCTGGCCGTATCGATCAACTTGAATTAAGCATCACGGAAATAACTGGTGGTGAAGATAAGCTCGATATCCAAGAGTTGCTCTCAAATTTCACAATTACAAGAGATGAGACAGTTGAAGGAACGCGATTTATTTCGGCGGTAAAGAAGGCCCTATAGCAAAAAAGAGAGCTAGAAAGCCGAAATTAAGCTGACGCCAACGACAGCAAATGCAATGCCAACATATTGCACGCGATGCAAGCGCTCATGTAGGAAGATATAGGCAAGTAGCGCCGTAGCAATTGGGTAGAGCGCACCTAGAACCATTGCTAGTGAAACAAGACCTTTTGTTGTAGCCACTCCGAGAAGTAGATTTGCGGCAAAGTCGGCAACACCGATGAAGATCAAAAGCGGCATCTGTGGTTTTCCGAGTCCACCAAAATGTCTAAATTTAATCAAGAGTGCGATGCCGATAATGAGTGTTGTAGTTCTCATCGTTGTCATTGTCATCAGGGCGCTACTTTCAGAACCGAGAGCCATACAAACGAGTGCGATGCCGAAGAAGACCGCTGCACAAAGAGCTAAGAGAACTGGCTTAAGCGGTAAACCTTGCGAGACCTCTGGACCGCTTGCTAGAAATCCTCCGAGCATGGCGCAGATGACGCCGATTGAGAGAACTGTAGAAAGTTGATCGCCTTTGTAGATAAGTGCAAAGGCGAGAGGAATCAGAGCGCTGAGCGAACTAATCGGTGAGACAACTCCCATGCGTCCTGTAGAGAGAGCGGCATAGAGACTGATTAATCCCAAATAGCCGGCAAGACCTGCAAATACCCCCGGAATGAAGTAACCATTTGAACCGAAAGCTTCTGCGCCCCAAGCACCAGTTGCTACAACGAGAACGATGCCGGTGAGAAAACCTAGTGCCTGACTGACGGCGAGAACAGCAATCGCAGGGAACTTCTTACTGAGGTTGCCGGCGATGTAGTCGGCGCTTCCCCATAAGAGACTCGAGAGAAGAGCAAGTGCGCTGGCCATAAGAGCAGACTCTACCCGTTGGAAGGTCTTAGCCTCCCGGCTAAAGCGCCTATTCAACTTTAGAATCGACCAGTGAAGTCGCCATTCTCCTTTGATGAAATGATTGAACTTCTTCGTACATTTACTCCCCGCTCAGAGATAATCCTTGAGGAAGTTCCCGCGCCACAGAAGTTAGCTGCTTACTCCTTCGCCTTTACCGCAGACATCTCAAATGGTCTTTCTGGAGATGCAGAAGATGAAGTTGCTTCAGGTCGCTTTGTCATTCTCCACGAACCAGGTGGGCAAGATACCTGGGAAGGTGACTTTCGCTGTGTGACATTTATGCGCGCCGATGTAGATAGCGAGATGCAAGAAGATCCCCTGCTTCCAGAAGTTGGCTGGAATTGGCTTCTGGATTCTCTGCAGAACACAGGTGCAATCTTCAGTGCACCAAGCGGAACTGTTACACGAGTATCTAGCGCCTCATTTGGAAAGTTGTCTCCTCGTAATGATGACTCCGAAATAGAAATCAGAGCCTCTTGGAGCCCGCAGTTAGAAAGTGTTGACGATATTTTTTCTCACGTTCAGGCATGGTGCAATCTCATGACTGAAGTAGCAGGACTAGCACCTCTTCCTGAGGGTGTTGCAACTATTGGTTCAGCGCGACGTCGTGTCTGAGAAAGTTGATACAGAGCAGGCAGAGGTTGTAGCCCCAACTCCTCTACTCCATCCAGCAGCAGGCGTTCCCGAAATTATCGAGACGGAATCTGCATTTGAAAGCGCTCTTGCGCAATTAGCTGCAGGAACTGGTCCATTTGCCTTTGATGCAGAACGCGCATCGGGCTTTAAATATAGCTCTCGTGCCTACCTCATTCAGATCAAGCGAAATAATGGTGGATTGCATCTCATCGACCCGATTCCATTCGGTCCGCATCACCCTTGCTTTATAAAGTTAAATTCACTTATCGCAAATGAAGAAGTAATCCTTCATGCAAGTACACAAGATCTTCCTTGTCTTCGCGAATTAGGAATCGAGCCACAAATTCTCTTTGATACAGAACTTGGTGGACGTATCGCAGGACTTCCTCGAGTCGGACTTGGCCCGCTACTTGAAACTTTGATGGGTGTTTCTCTTGCTAAAGAACACTCTGCTGCAGATTGGTCAAAGCGCCCGCTTCCCATCGAATGGCTTAACTATGCAGCCCTGGATGTAGAACTCCTCGTTGAGCTACGAGATAAGGTCTATGCACTTCTAGTAGATGCTGGAAAGTGGGAGTGGGCGAAGGAAGACTTTGCCTCAATTATCTCCGCTCCTGCACCGGCTCCTCGAATCGATCCATGGCGACGCACGTCTGGAATGCATAAAATTAAGAAGCGTTTACATATGGCGGTGGTGCGAGAGTTATGGCAAGCCAGAAATACACTTGCGCAAGAGCTAGATATCTCACCGGGGCGTTTATTAACCGATGCTGCTATTTCAGAGATTGCACTTGCTAGTGAAAATACTCCGTTGCTCAATCGCAAACATCTCGAGAAAATTTTGCGCCCCATCGGATTGCGAGCGCGTTGGTTTGAGAATTCTGAACTCTGGATCTCAGCAATTGCCACTGCCCTTGCTCTACCTGAGGATCAATGGCCGGAGGCTCGCTCGAAAAGCGATGCTCTGCCGCCCATTAAATTGTGGCGCGAGCGCTTCCCTGAGAGATACGCACCGCTTACTCATGCACGCTTTAACTTGCAGGTACGGGCAGAAGAACTCTCTATCCCCCTCGAGAATCTGATTAGCCCAGAGCTTGTACGTCGTATCTGCTGGTCTCCCCCAGAAGGAACCGTCTCTGGCGCCTTACTTGCCCTAGGTGCCCGGCGTTGGCAGGCGGCTATCGCCGCTCCCATCCTTGAAGTCGCCCTCAAAGAGGTTGAGCCTTTGGAGATTCCTGAGCCTGAAGAGCCTGCTTCCCTGCCTGCCGAATAGTGACGAATTACGCAACATTAGAGTTGCGTAATTCAGGAAGCTCAATTATTCTCAAGCCATGCTCAGTACATTCATCATCGCCCTCCGCGAGGGATTAGAAGCCTCACTCATCGTCGGTATCTTGGTTGCATACCTTGTAAAGACAGATCGCCGCGAACACCTGCGAGCCCTTTGGACCGGTGTAACCGTGGCCTTGGTCGCAAGCCTCGCCTTTGGCGCCTTCTTGTCATATACATCGGCTGAACTCTCAGACCGCGGTGAAGAGCTCTTTGCGGGAACAACATCCTTCCTGGCAGTTGGTTTTGTTACCTGGATGGTCTTCTGGATGAAACGTACTGCCCGCAACCTTCGCAATGAGCTACATACCAAGGCAGAATCTGCGCTCGGCGCAGGACCTCTAGCCCTTGCTCTAGCTGCATTCTTTGCGGTGGCGCGAGAAGGTCTAGAAACAGCTCTATTCCTCTATACAAATTTCAAGACAGTCGGCGCTGTATCAACTGCCACACTCGGACTCATCCTTGGCCTCGCACTTGCAGTGGCCCTGGGAATCGGAATTTACAAGAGCGCGATCAAGATCAATCTCAGCAAGTTCTTTACCTATTCAGGTGTTGCTCTGATTATCGTGGCAGCCGGCGTTCTCTCTTATGGAATCCACGAGTTCCAAGAGTTCGGTCTCTTGCCAGGAACTGAAGCCTTCGTCTGGGATGTTACTTCTTGGATGCCAAAGGAGTCTCTCGTTGCAGGTCTCTTGGCCGGAACAGTTGGCTTTGACACCACGACCTCCTGGCTTCAGCTGGCAGGCTGGCTCACATATGTTGGTTTTACCTTGAGCGCTTACCTCTCCTCACCGAAGAAGGTAAAAAGCCCCCTCAACGCGTAGCGCTTTTATCTACTGGCGAGTAACCTAGCGGCGTACTCACCTAAGTAGAGGAAGTTCTATGACATCTCAGCACCTCCGTACGCTTCATACCCTTCAAAACGTCGTCCTTGTTGATGCTGTCCGCACGCCATTCGGTAAGGCGGGAAGCATGTATGCCGGTACCCGCGCCGATGACCTGATGGTCCGTGCGATGCGCGGATTACTTGAGAGAAATCCCAAGGTATCCCCCGAACTAATTGACGATGTTGCAATTGCTGCGGCTACGCAAACTGGCGATCAAGGAATGAATATCGGTCGTAGCGCGACACTTCTTGCAGGACTTCCAAAAACTGTTCCCGGTTACTCAGTTGATCGTTGGTGTGCAGGTGCGCTCACCGCAACTACAACTGTTGCAGGTGCGATTGCGATGGGTGCCATTGATATCGCTATCGCCGGCGGCGTTGAACATATGGGCAATCACCCAATGGGCGAACTCATGGATCCTAATCCTCGTTACTTAGCAGAGAAGCTCGTTGAACAAGATGCCCTCGCAATGGGTGCAACTGCAGAACGTCTTCATGATCGCTTTCCACAATTAACAAAAGAGCGCGCAGATGCTTATGCTTTAAATTCTCAGATGAAGACTGCGAAGGCATATGCAGATGGAAAGATTCAGAGAGATTTAATCCCAACTGCGGCACGTAACCCAGAACTAGGTTGGACTATTGCAACCGTTGATGAAGCGCCTCGCCCAACAACCACGATGGAAGGTCTTGCAGGTTTGAAAACTCCATTCCGTCCAGCAGGTCGCGTTACTGCCGGAAATTCATCTGGACTCAACGATGGCGCTACCGCTGCATTGCTGGCAAGTGAAGAGAAAGCAATTGAACTTGGCCTCACCATCAAAGCTCGCATGGTGACATTTGCATTCGCAGGTGTCGAGCCAGAGGTAATGGGTTATGGACCAGTTCCTTCAACAATTAAGGCTCTTGCTAAAGCAGGGCTATCTATCGAAGATATCGGCGCTTTTGAAGTTAATGAAGCATTCGCGGTGCAGGTTCTTGCATTCCTCGATCACTTTGGAATTGCAGATGATGATCCTCGCGTCAATCCATACGGTGGCGCAATTGCAGTAGGCCATCCCCTTGCATCATCAGGTGTGCGTCTCATGCTCAACCTTGCTCGTACATTTGAAGAGAAGAAAGATGTTCGCTACGGAATCACAACGATGTGCATTGGTCTTGGAATGGGCGGCACAGTTATTTGGGAGAACCCTCATTTTGTTGGTGCAGCTAGCACAGGAGGAAAGAAGTAATGACAACATCAATTCAACTTCCTGAAGGCGCACCTGAAGAAGTAGTTACCCACGCACTTGTTCGCGATATCGACCTGACTCCATTTGGATACCAGGGTTCACTTGCGCTCATCACTCTCGATAACTCACTCGATCACACACGTCCTAACACTCTTGGGCCTCAGTCACTTGCATCTATCGATGCTGCGATTACAGATGCAGTTTCACGTAAACCAGCAGCTATCGCTGTGATTGGAAAGCCATTTATCTTTGCAGCCGGTGCAGATCTTTCAGGCTTGGCATTCCTAAATAAGCGCGAACAAGCACTTGCCATCGGAAAGCTCGGTCACGATGTCTTTAGACGTTTTGATGAGATTGGTATTCCAACCTTTGCATTTATTAATGGTCTGGCGCTCGGCGGCGGACTTGAAATTGGACTTCACTGCAACTACCGCACGCTGGCATCAACTGCCTTTACCGCTCTTCCTGAGGTATTCCTAGGACTTGTTCCAGGATGGGGCGGCGCAACAATTCTTCCAAAACTTATTGGACCAGAACGCGCAGTGCAGGTAATCATCGGTAATTCACTCAACAACAACACAATGATGAAGGCAAAGGATGCACTTGCACTAGGCGTTGTTGATGCGGTCTACGAACCTGCCGACTTCCTTGAGAAATCAGTTGCATTTGTAGCGGGAGTCTTAAGTGGCTCGGTAAAGGTGGAACGCAAAGATTATTCATCTGATCCTGCTTGGGATGCAGCGCTTGCTGCAGGTCGCGCTGCTGCGCTTAAGAAGTATGGCGGAGCAGAGCTCGCATCACCTACTAAAGCACTTGAACTCATAGCCGCTGCAAAGAGTAATACTCGTGGCGCAGGCTTTGATGCTGAAGATGTCGCACTAGCAGATCTCACAATGTCAGATCCTCTACGTGCATCACTCTATGCATTTAACGTTATTCAGAAGAAGCGCAAGAAAGTTGAAGGTGCTCCAAAGCCTGCGCTTGGCAGAAAGGTTGCTCGCGTAGGAGTTGTCGGAGCGGGACTTATGGCTTCGCAATTAGCGCTCCTTCTGCTTCGTAACCTCAAGTGTCCTGTCGTCATGACAGATATCGACCAAGAGCGCGCTGATAAGGGCGTTGCCTGGGTTAAGAATGAATTAGCGAAGCTCGTGGAAAAGAAGCGCATGAGCGCAGAATCTGCCGGACGTCTATCGCTTTTGATTAGTGGCTCCTCAGATCAGCAAGTCTTTGCTGGCTGCGACTTCGTCATTGAAGCAATCTTTGAAGAGCTATCTCTTAAGCAAGAACTATTTAAGAAGCTTGAGAAGATTGTTGGACCTGAGTGCGTACTAGCGACAAATACTTCATCTCTCTCTGTTGAGGCAATGAGCCAGGGGCTAGAACATCCAGAGCGAGTCGTTGGATTCCACTTCTTCAATCCTGTTGCGATTATGCCTCTGCTCGAAGTTGCACGTACTTCAAAGACAGATGATGCAACAACGGCAACTGCGGTCAATATCGGCAAGGAACTCAAGAAGACGATGATCATCTGCAAGGATGCACCGGGCTTTGTAGTTAACCGATTGCTTACTCGTTTTATGGGTGAAATCACCGATGCAGTAGACGAGGGAACTGATCCAACCGTTGCTGATAATGCGATGCGCAGCATTGGTTTTCCTATGTCTCCCTTTGAACTCCTTGGCCTCGTAGGTCCAGGAGTTGCACTGCACGTATCAGAGACCCTGAATGCAAACCTTGGACCTCGCTATCGCATCTCCCCTACGATGCAAGCCATGGTTAAAGAAGGAGTGAAAACTTTCTACATCAAGGGTGAAGATGGAAAAATCTCTGCAAACCCTGCAGCTCTTGCCCTTGTCCATAAAGGCTCAACACCATCAACTGCCGAAGAAGTACGTCTTCGTGCACTAAAGGCGCTTGCAGAAGAAGCGCGCATGATGCTCGATGAAGGCGTTGTATCGACTCCTGCAGAGATTGATCTCTGCATGTTGATGGGCGCTGGATGGCCGATGCACTTAGGTGGAATTCTGCCGTTCTTAGATCGCGAAGGAATTAGCGAGTCTGTTTGCGGTCAGCGTTTTCATGCTCCGGGAATTGCATCTCTTCCACAGTAGAATTCCACTCGACTATGTCGCGTGAAATCTTCTGAGCAGTAATTCCTAGATCTTCAAGGATTTCTGAGCGCTTTGAGTGCTCAATAAATTCAAGCGGAACACCGATGCTATGGATTGCAACGTTAAGCCCAGCTTCTCTAAATTGTTCAGAGATTGAGCTCGCAATTCCGCCATGCTTAATTCCATCTTCAAGAACAACAACGCTCTTATAGCGATCTGCCATTGTTACCAAAGATGCAGGTAGTGGCTTAACCCAACGAGGATCAATTACGGTGACGCCAACGCCTTCACGATATGCCTGTGAAGCTGCTTCTACAGCGATCGCTGCCATAGATCCAATAGAGATTAGAAGTACATCTGCGCTCTCGCCGCGATAAAGAACATCTACTCCATCACGACGTTCAAAGGCAGGAATATCAGCTTGGACAGCGCCCTTTGGAAATCTCACTGCAGTAGGTGCATCGTTAACTGCAACTGCTTCACGTAGCGTCTCACGTAAACGTGCCGCATCGCGAGGTGCTGCAACACGCATTGTTGGAACCATTCCCGTTAGGGCCAGGTCCCAGATTCCGTGGTGAGATGGACCGTCATCGCCGGTAATTCCAGCGCGATCTAAAACAAAGGTAACTCCAGCCTTGTGCAGTGAGACATCGAGCAGCAATTGATCAAATGCTCGGTTTAAAAATGATGAGTAAACAGCAAAGACTGGATGCAGGCCAGCAAAGGCTAATCCTGCAGCACTTGTTACCGCATGCTGTTCTGCAATACCGACATCGATGGTCCGCTCAGGGAATTGGCTCTGGAATTTATCAAGTCCAGTTGGCCCAAGCATCGCAGCCGTTATTGCAACAATGTCTTTGCGTTCTTTTCCGAGAGCTAGCAGTTCCTCAGAGAATACATTTGTCCAGCTTGTTGAAGACTTTGAAAGCGGTGTGCCGGTCTCGGGATCGACAATACCGACCGCGTGGAACTTCTCGGCAACATCTGCAACTGCAGGCTTATGGCCTTTGCCCTTTTCGGTAATGACATGCACAAGTACAGGTTCGCCAAATTCTTTAGCTTGTTCCAGGGCACGCTCCATCGCTGCAATATCGTGGCCGTCGATTGGACCGACGTACTTCAACCCAAGGTCTTCAAACATTCCTTGAGGAGCGACAATATCTTTGATGCCCTTCTTCATTCCATGCAGGGTTTCATAAATCGGAGCACCAACAACAGGAGTGTGAGAGAGAATCTCTTTACCCCAATCTAGGAACCTTTCATATCCGCGAGTTACTCGAAGAGTTGCAAGGTAGGTAGCTAGACCGCCGATTGTTGGTGAATATGAGCGCTCATTGTCATTAACAACAATCGTCAGATTTCTATCGTTTGATGTCGCAATATTGTTAAGAGCTTCCCATGACATTCCGCCGGTGAGCGCACCATCTCCGACTACAACAACTACATGTCGATCTTTCTGATTAGTGAGTGAGAATCCGCGAGAGATTCCATCTCCCCATGAGAGCGCAGTTGAAGCGTGTGAGTTCTCAATAACATCGTGTTCGCTCTCGCGGCGATTGGGATATCCAGCTATTCCCCCGCGCTGACGAAGTCCATCAAATTGATCAACGCGACCAGTAATCATCTTATGAACGTAGGATTGATGACCTGTATCGAAGAGAACAACATCCTTCGGTGAATCAAAAGTTCTATGAATCGCAAGAGTAAGTTCAACGACTCCCAAGTTTGGGCCTAAGTGGCCACCAGCCTTAGAAACCTTGGTGATGAGAAATTGACGAATCTCTTCACTGAGCGAATCGAGCTGCTCAT
>CAZSEW010000001.1:0-30507 GCA_964606025.1 uncultured Candidatus Planktophila sp. | reverse complement strand
CGGCCTCATTGCCAATGGTGACTCTTAAGTGACCCAATAATCCCACATCTCGGATGAGAACTCCCCTATCGAGCAGGTGACGCCAGAGATCTTCGGATGAAGGCTTAAATCCGGTGAAGAGTAAGAAGTTGGAGCTACTTGGAAGAACAGTGAGCCCAAGGTTTACAAGATCAATCGCCATCTTTTCTCGCGCGATACGCAATTGCGAAACGGTGCCCAGAAGTTCGCCTTGGAAATCGAGTGCGACCTCTGCTGCTGCTTGAGTAAGTGCGCTGAGGTGATACGGCAATCTCACTAAGAAGAGAGCGCTGATTACAGATGGATGTGCCACCAAATAACCAACTCGTGCGCCAGCAAATGCAAAGGCCTTGCTCATGGTACGAATCACAACAATCTGTGGGTACTTCTCAATAAGAGTTACAGCCGAGACTTCATCGGAGAATTCAGCATAGGCCTCATCAATAACGAGAAGTCCAGGAACGCTCTTCGCTAACTTCTCAATTGCTTCAATCGTGATTGATTCGCCCGTTGGATTGTTAGGCGTTGTGATAAATGTAAGTGCAGGTTGTGCAACCTTGATCTGCTCTTGCGCACTATCGATATCGAGCGAGAAATCTGAATTTCTCGTGCCAGCGACCCAAGAAACCTGACAAACCTTAGCAATCAGCGGGTGCATTGAATAAGAAGGCGTGAAACCAAGTGCCGATGATTTTCCGAAAGCCAGGAAGAGAGATTGGATAATCTCGTTGCTCCCATTAGCCGCCCAGATATTTTCGGTTGTCAGAGTTGTGCCAGAGAGCGAATTGATGAAATCGGCTAATTTGCTGCGCAGCTTTGTGGCATCTCTATCTGGATAACGATTGAGGCTCGAGGCAACTTCTGCAACGCGCAGTGAAATCGCCTGAGCCAGCTCTTTAGATGGCGAATATGGATTCTCGTTTGTATTCATCACAGCATCAGCTGGAAGTTGAGGAGCGCCATATGGCGAAAGAGAACGTAGGTCATCACGCAGAGGAAGCCACGATGGCCAATTCATCTGAGTCATGAATTCTCCAAACGTACGCTGATCGCCTCACCGTGCGCTGGTAAATCTTCAGAGTTAGCAAGAGTTATCACTGTCTGTGCAATCTCGCGGAAAGCCACTTCACCGTATTCAATAAAGTGAAGTCCGCGTAGGAAAGTTTGTACCGAAAGACCGCTGCTGTGACATGCACATCCTCCTGTTGGCAGTACGTGATTCGAGCCAGCTGAATAATCACCGAGTGAGACAGGTGAGAATCGACCGATAAAGACAGCTCCAGCATTTCGTATCTTCTGAGCATCGGTTGCTGAACTCTTCGTTTGAATCTCTAAGTGCTCTGCCGCGTAGGCATTAACAACATCAAGGCCCTGTTCGATTGAATCAACCAGGGCTATAGCAGATTGTTTTCCACCAAGCGCTTCGCGAATTCGATCTGAGTGCTTGGTTTTCGCAACGCGACGAGCGAGTTCTTCTTCAACTTCTGCAGCTAACTTCTCCGAAGTTGTTACCAAGATTGCCGCTGCGATGACATCATGTTCTGCTTGGCTAATCAAATCTGAGGCAACTTCCGCTGCTATCGCCGTTTCATCAGCCAAGATCGCAATCTCAGTTGGACCCGCCTCTGAATCAATTCCGATAATTCCACGCAGTGCTCGCTTTGCTGCAGCTACATAGATATTTCCAGGACCGGTAACGAGATCACATTTCTGGCAGAGGTCTTTCATTCCGTATGCAAAGAGTGCAATCGCTTGCGCTCCCCCAACTGCATATACCTCTGTGATTCCAAGAAGCGCACATGTTGCAAGGATTGTTGGGTGCGGTAAGCCACCAAACTCCTTCTGTGGTGGAGATGCGACAGCGATACTTGGGACCTCTGCAATTTGCGCAGGTACGACATTCATAATCACACTACTTGGATAGACAGCGCGACCACCTGGAACATAGAGGCCAACGCGATCAACGGGAATCCAGCGCTCTGTAACGACGCCACCATCGACCACAACTGTCTTTGTATCGGTACGCCTTTGATCTAAGTGAACTTTACGAATTCGTTCTATTGAGATCTCAAGTGCAGCGCGGATCTTCGGATCTAAGCCACTAAGAGCTGCATCAAGAGCGCTCTGTGGCACGCGGATGGATGGTGGAGTAACCCCGTCGAATTCAGCTGCAAGTTCGATGAGATCAGATTCAGATCCATCACGGACTCGCTTTAAGATCGGTTCGATTGCAACCATAGCCTGTGCCACATCAAGTGAAGCGCGTGGAAGTTGCTCGAGATAACCAGCCTTATCGAGCGATTTTCCACGTAGGTCTACTGTACGAATCACCTTCGTATTCTACTTTGCTCGCCAGCAACGGCGAGACGAGATTAAACCCTAACGAGACAGTCGGGACCGAGAATCGCTTTAAGGTCTGCGCTCAAACTTGGTGATGATGTTACTAGCGCGTCAATTTTGTGAGTTGTCGATTTCTGCTGATCGATTACTTGCAGGTGAACTTCGCGCTTACCTGGATGCGAGCGAAGAATCTCTTTAATTCGCTCGACGATTGGTGGCGTTATTTGTGCTGCTGGAACCGAGATTAGCAAGGGACCAGTAGGCGCCGCAGAAATATCTGGCATCTTCATTTCAAGTGCAGTAAAGCGAACTTGTTCATCAGTACGAGAGAAACGTCCACGAACCACAACTACTCGATCTTCTGTCAATGAAAGTGCATATTGGTTATATGTATTTGAGAAGAAGAGAACCTCAATTGCGCCTTCAAGATCTTCTACATTTACAACAGCCCAAGAAGCCCCTTGACGTGAAACTTTTCGTTGAATTCCGGTGATGAGTCCACCAATTGTGACTACACCTTCCGGTGGACTGTCATCGAGTAATTGGCTGATTGACATATCTGTATGTGAACGCAGAATGTGTTCAACGCCAAGTAGCGGATGATCAGAGACATAGAGGCCGAGCATCTCGCGCTCGAAGGTAAGAAGAGTGGACTTATCCCATTCAGTTTGTGGAATTTCGATATCAAGTCCGACAACTGTTGAGACGGAGTCTCCCCCGAAGAGATCGAACTGACCGATTGCTTCAGCGCGCTTTGTCTCAATAACTGAGTCAATCGCTTCAAGGTGAATCGCCATCAAACCTTTTCGAGGATGGTTGAGAGAATCAAAAGCACCAGCTTTTACAAGAGATTCGATGGTCTTCTTATTGCAGACATTGGCATCGACCTTGGCAAGGAAATCACCGAATGATTGGAAGGCACCTTTAGCTGTACGTGAAGCCTTAATCGAGGCAACAACGCCTTCGCCAACATTTCTAATTGCGGCAAGTCCGAAGCGGATATCTTTTCCGCGAGGTGTGTACTCGGCATCTGATTCATTGACATCGGGTGGAAGAACCTTGATTCCCATTCGACGGCATTCCGAGAGATAGAGGGCTGATTTATCTTTATCATCGCGCACACTTGTGAGAAGTGCTGCCATATATTCGGTTGGAAAATTTGCCTTGAGGTAAGCGGTCCAGAATGAGACAACGCCATACCCGGCGCTATGTGCTCGGTTAAATGCATAATCAGAGAATGGAATAAGGACTTCCCATAGGCGTTTGATGGCAGCTTCAGAGAAGCCGTTTGCCTTCATTCCAGCTTCAAAGGGAATGTACTCCTTATCAAGAATCTCTTTATTCTTCTTACCCATCGCCTTACGTAAAAGATCTGCGCGCCCAAGGGTAAAACCAGCAACTTTCTGAGCAATTGCCATTACCTGCTCTTGATAAACAATAAGTCCATATGTGTCGCCAAGAATCTCTTGTAACGGTTCAGAGAGTTCAGGGTGAATTGGTTCGACAGGCTTGCGACCATTCTTGCGATCTGCATAGTTGTTGTGCGCGTTCTCGCCCATAGGTCCTGGTCGATAGAGCGCGATAACAGCAGAGATGTCGGCAAATGAATCTGGTGACATGCTGCGCAGAAGTGCACGCATAGGTCCACCGTCGAGCTGGAAGACACCCAAGGTATCTCCGCGAGAGAGAAGTTCGAAGGTCTTCTGATCTGCCAGTGGCAAATCCTCTAAAACAATATCTATATTTTGATTTGCCTTGATATTCAAAAGCGCATCATCGAGAACAGAGAGGTTTCGAAGTCCAAGGAAGTCCATCTTGAGAAGGCCCGTTGATTCGCAAGCACCCATATCGAATTGAGTGATGATTGCGCCATCTGCTTCGCGGCGGTGAATAGGAATAACGTCGAGCAACGGTTCACGAGAAAGGATTACACCTGCTGCGTGTACACCCCACTGTCTCTTGAGGCCTTCAAGACCTTTAGCAAGATCTACAACGCGCTTGGAATCTGGATCGCTCTCGTACAAACTGCGGAATTCACCAGCTTCACCATGTCGTGGATCCTTACTGTCGAATACTCCCGATAGCGTGATGTCCTTACCCATAACTGATGGTGGAAGTGCTTTGGTGAGTTTTTCACCAATCGCATATGGATAACCGAGTACGCGGGTTGCATCCTTAAGCGATTGCTTCGATTTAATTGTTCCGTAAGTAATAATCTGCGCTACGCGGTCTTCGCCGTACTTCTCTGTTGCATAACGAATCATCTCTGAACGTCTGCGTTCGTCGAAGTCGAGATCGATATCAGGCATCGAAATACGTTCCGGATTCAAGAAGCGCTCGAAGAGAAGTCCGTGCTCAATCGGGTCAAGGCCGGTAATTCCAAGAGCATATGCAACTAACGAGCCTGCTGCAGAGCCACGACCTGGACCGACGCGAATACCAACCTTCTTTGCATGCGCCACTAGGTCTGCAACGACAAGGAAGTAGCCAGGAAAGCCCATCTTGATCATGACATCGAGTTCATAATTAAGACGAGTGTAATGTTCAGGTGTTGCGCGATCGCCCATCTTTTCCTTTAGGCCACGTTCGGATTCCTTACGAAGCCATGAATCTTCTGTTTCACCTTTTGGAACATCGAAGGCAGGCATCAAGTTTTCATCTTCGCGAAGCTTCACATTGCAGCGCTCTGCAATCAACAAGGTGTTATCGCAGGATTCCGGAATTTCTTTGAAGAGCTCTCGCATCTCTGCAGGTGTTTTGAGATAGAACTCATGGTTATCGAACTTAAAGCGCTTGGGATCGGCAAGTGTGGATCCTGATTGCACGCAAAGAAGGGCCTCGTGCGCAGCGCCATCCTCATGGAATGTGTAGTGCAGATCATTAGTTGCAAGAAGCGGAAGTTTGAGCTCTTTACCTAGCTTAAGTAGATCAGCTTTAACGCGACTTTCGATATCAATCCGATGATCCATTACCTCAAGGAAGAAGTTGTTGGCACCGAAGATATCTCGGTAATCACTAGCAGCTCGCAAAGCCTCTTTATAATTACCCATACGAAGACGAGTTTGAATTTCACCGCCGGGACATCCCGTTGTTGCAATAAGACCACCTGCGTGACGTGAGAGAAGTTCGCGATCCATGCGTGGCTTGTAGTAATAGCCTTCGAGGGATGCAAGAGATGAGAGTTTAAAGAGATTTGAAAGACCCTGATTATTCTCAGCGAGAATAGTCATGTGAGTGTATGCGCCACCACCTGAGACGTCATCTTCTCCACCATCAGCCCACTGCACACGTTTCTTATCAAAACGTGATTCAGGAGCCACGTAGGCTTCAATTCCGATAATTGGCTTTACGCCTGCTTTAGTAGCTTGCTTGTAGAAATCAAAAGCACCGAAGACATTTCCGTGATCTGTCATTGCTATCGCCGGCATTTCTTGGCGAGCAACTTCTTTTACAAGATCTCCGACGCGCGCGGCACCATCGAGCATCGAGTACTCAGTATGTACATGTAGATGTACAAAAGAGTCTTTCGTCGATGCCCGTGAAGCTGAAAAATCTTCAGATGACATGGTGGCGCAACATTAGCGCCTAAGGCAGTACCGCCTCGGATAGCAACGCCAGAGAAGCCTGAAGGTCTGCTGGATACGGTGCGCGAAGTGTGAGCGGAATACCAGTAACGGGATGGTTGAAGCGAAGCTCTAAAGCATGAAGCCAAGGTCGAGACATCTGCATCTTCTTACCAAGAACTGGATCTGCGCCATAAGTCGTATCCCCCACAAGTGGATGGCTGAGAGCAGAGAAGTGAACTCGAATTTGGTGTGTGCGCCCGGTTTCTAGTTCTACCTTTACAAGTGAAACGGAGCGGTAGTACTCGATAACTTCGTAATGAGTGATGCTCTCTTTGCCTGTGGCAACTACTGCAAAGCGATGATCTTCTTTGGGGTGGCGATCAATCGGTGCATCAATCGTTCCAGTTGATGGGTCCATATGGCCCTGCACAAGTGCGTGATATGTCTTTTCCACTTCGTGATTTCTAAACATATCTTTAAGTTTGAGATATGCAGCATCAGTCTTTGCAATGATCATCAAACCTGAAGTTCCGGCATCGAGGCGATGAACAACACCTGCGCGCTCTGCGGGACCAGAGGTTGAAATTGTGTAGCCAGCAGCAAGGAGTGCACCCACAACAGTTGGACCCATCCAACCTGGACTTGGGTGAGCTGCACATCCGACGGGCTTATCGATAACAACGATGTCGTCGTCGTTGTAAACCACGGTAAGTCCTACAAGTGGCGTGAGAGGAATTGGATCCTGGTTAAGCGGTGCTGGCATCAGAACTTCAATAACTTGCCCAGCTAATACTCGCTCAGATTTCTGCATTGCTTGGCCATTGGTTCTGATATCGCCATCTTCAAGAAGCTTCACAATCGCAGTGCGAGATAGACCTAAGACGCGTGTGAGAGCGCTATCAATGCGCTCACCTTCAACGCCTTCTGGAACGCTGAGCGTTCTTAACTCTCTCGACATACTGACTACCTTACCGGTGTTATTGGCGGGATATTTCGCATCGTTAAGGTAAATGAGATTGCAGCTGCAATGACGATTGCACAATCTGCCAGGTTAAAGACCGGCCAATTAGGAATTTGAATCCAATCGATGACGTGGCCACTGAGCCAGCCTGGTTCGCGGAAAATTCGATCTGTGAGATTTCCAATTACGCCGCCAAGAAGTAGTCCCGCTGTGATCTGCCACCCTGAAGCTGTTATTTGCTTCGCGTAATAAACAACTGCAGCAACAACTGCGAGAGCGAGGAGCGCAAAGAGGATTGAGAAACCAGTTGCAAAGCTAAATGCAGCACCAGGATTTCTTACTAAGGTAACTGAGAGAAAGTCACCCAGAACTTTTTGTGGCTCCGAACCGAAAGCCGAGATTGCCCATTGCTTTGTTGCAAAATCAAAGAGCCAGATAGTCCAAGCGGTGAGGAATATTCGGCGCACTTTAGCGCCGCTCTTCTTTCTGTTTGCAGATCATGCAGAGAGTTGCGCGAGGGAAAACTTGTAGACGTGCCTTACCGATTGCTGTTCCACAATCTTCACAGAGGCCATAGCTCTTGTTCTCGATACGCTCTAATGCGCGTTCTGTCTGCAAAACCATATCGCGAGCGTTGATGACAAGTGACATCTCATGTTCGCGTTCGAAAGTCTTTGTTCCTGAATCTGCTTGATCATCTCCTGCACCTTCACCAGAATCTGCAATCAGATCATCCATCTCAGCTTCAACAGTTGCGAGCTCCTTACGTAGGCGCTCTAAATCTTTAGTGATCTCAGCTTTGATCGCTTTAAGTTCTGCCGCAGTCCATGGCGCTTCACCTTCAGATGCAACTACAGGTGTAGGAGCTGCCTTGATTGGCTTCAGTGGAGCAATTTTTTTACCGCTCTTTACTGGACGCGGTGGTGGTGGCATCACTAAGCGACGCTCTTCAACTACAGGGGCTGCAGTTGGTGCCACCACTGTTGCTACAGACACTGTCTGTGACTTTTCATCTACGGTAAGAGTTGTCTTTCCAACCTTTGAAGGAAATGGGCGGCCCGGTAACTTCTTAACTGGCAACTTCTTTGCGGGAGCTTTCTTCGCTGCAACTTTTTTAGCAGGAGCCTTCTTGGCAGGAGCTTTCTTCGCTGCAACTTTCTTAGCCGGTGCTTTCTTTGCAGGCGCCTTCTTCGCTACCGCTTTTTTAGCGACGGCTTTCTTGGCAGGGGCTTTTTTAGCCGCCTTCTTTACAACCTTTTTACCTGGCACGCCGCGCACCTTATGCGTTTTTCCGCTCGTAACCAACTCTGCCACGCATGGTTTAGACTCTGAACCTGCAATACCTTGCGCGAAGAGTGCGTTGAAGAGGCCATCACCTCGGGAGCACGCTGGAAGATCCGCCTCACACGAGTCGGGGTAGACCTAGCCGATAGCAAGAGAAATAAAGAGATATCGACCGCGCCAGTGGTGGATATAAGGCGGGTGGTACCGCGAACTTACATCGAGTTCGTCCCTCCAAGAGTTCATTACTTCTTGGGGGATTTTTTATGTCATCACCATTTCGCGCATTGAACGCGCAGATTGATCTACCAGCAATGGAGCGATCAATCCTTGGTTTCTGGTCAGAGAATAAAATCTTCGAGAAGAGCACGGAATCTCGTGCGCAAGGAACTCCTTGGACATTCTATGAAGGTCCCCCAACTGCCAATGGCATGCCAGGTACACACCACATTGAGGCTCGCGTATTTAAAGATGTATTCCCTCGTTTTCATACAATGAAGGGTAAGTATGTAACTCGTAAAGCCGGTTGGGATTGCCACGGTTTGCCAGTTGAGATTGCAGTTGAGAAAGAACTTGGCTTTAGCGGAAAAGGCGATATCGAGAAGTACGGAATCGCACCTTTTAACGATAAGTGCCGCGAATCTGTAACGCGCCACGTTGATGCATTTACAACGATGACAGAACGCATGGGCTTCTGGGTCGACTTTGATCAGGCTTATTGGACGATGGCGCCAGAATATGTTGAATCTGTCTGGTGGAGCCTTAAAGAGATTTGGAAAAAGGGCTTACTGGTTCAAGATCACCGCGTTGCACCCTACTGCCCTCGTTGCGGAACAGGACTTTCAGATCACGAACTTTCACAAGGATATGAAACTGTTGTCGATCCATCTGTATTTGTGAGATTCCCAGTTACTTCCGGAGAACTTGCACAGTTTGGTGCATCGCTCTTGGTATGGACTACTACTCCTTGGACTCTCGTTTCAAATACTGCAATCGCTGTGCACCCTGATGTTGATTATGTAGCAGTTAAGGCGACTGTCGATGAGGTTTCAGAGATTCTTGTAGTTGCGCAGCCGCTTCTTTCGAAGGTGGCTGGCGAGCAAGAAATTCTCAAGACCTTTAAGGGGAGCGAGCTTGAGCGCGTAACTTATAAGCGCCCCTTCGACTATATCGAGATTCCTGATGCGCACTTCGTTGTACTAGCTACATATGTCACAACAGAAGATGGAACAGGTCTGGTTCACCAATCCCCTGCATTTGGTGCAGATGACTTACAAGTCTGTCGCTCATACGGCCTTCCCGTTGTGAACCCAATTGCACCTGATGGAACTTTCTTGCCTGATACACCAGTTGTTGGCGGTCTCTTCTTTAAAGAGGCAGATAAGCCACTGGTGAAAGAACTCAAGGCAAGTGGCGCTCTCTACAAGCACCAGCCATACGAGCACGAATACCCGCACTGCTGGCGCTGCCACACAGCTCTTATTTATTACGCACAACCTTCTTGGTATATCCGAACAACGTCAATTAAAGATGAATTGATTCGCGAAAATGCGAAGACAGATTGGCACCCAGAGACAATTAAGACTGGTCGCTATGGTGATTGGCTCAACAACAATATCGACTGGGCCCTTTCACGTAATCGTTATTGGGGTACGCCTCTTCCAATCTGGCGCTGCGAGAATAAGCATGAGATCTGCGTTGATTCACTCAAGGAACTTGGTGGACTTTCAGGGCAAGAGCTAAGCAATCTTGATCCACATCGTCCATTTGTCGATGACATTACCTTTTCATGTGCAGAGTGTTCTTCAACCATGGTGAGAGTTCCTGAAGTAATCGACTGCTGGTACGACTCTGGTGCAATGCCATTTGCACAGTGGGGCTATCCGCATAAGCCTGGTTCAGTTGAGAAATTTAAGGCCGCATATCCAGCTGACTTCATCTGTGAAGCAATCGACCAGACCCGTGGTTGGTTCTACACACTGATGACGATTGGCACTCTGGTATTCGATGAGAGTTCCTATAAGAGCGTTCTCTGTCTTGGACATATCTTGGATAAAGATGGCAGAAAGATGAGCAAGCACCTCGGCAACGTACTCGAGCCAATCTCGCTTATGGATCAGCACGGTGCAGATGCTGTTCGTTGGTACATGCTTGCAGCGGGTTCACCTTGGTCTGCCCGTCGCGTTGGCCACGATGCAATCTCTGATGTTGTAAGAAAGACTCTTCTTACCTACTGGAACACGATTTCTTTCCATGCGCTCTATGCGCAGGCCTCTAACTTTGAACTTTCCCAGAGCCCTGCCCTCAAAGATCGCACCTTGATGGATCGATGGATTCTCAGCGAACTCAATGTTCTTGTCGCAGAAGTTGATAAGGCATACACAGAGTTTGATTCGCAGAGTGCTGGACGAGTACTCGCTCGCTTTATCGACGAACTTTCGAACTGGTACGTGCGTCGCTCGCGCCGCAGATTCTGGGATGGAGATGTAGCAGCCCTTGCAACTTTGCATGAGTGTTTGTTGACCTTGACTCAGCTCCTTGCGCCAATGGTTCCTTTTATTGCAGAACATACTTGGCAAGAACTTATTCGCGTTGCAGATCCACAAGCAGCAGACTCTGTTCACCTTACCGATTTCCCAATCTCGCAGAGCGCGCTGATTGACCTCGATCTCAATGCCCAAGTTGCGATGACTCGCAGAGTCGTAGAACTTGGCCGTGCTGCTCGCGCAGAATCGGGAATCAAGATCAGACAACCACTACAGCGTGCGTTGATTTCAGCACAAGGTTGGTCTGCCCTTCCGAGCGATATGAAGGAGCAAATCTCTGATGAGCTCAATGTTTTAGACCTGGAAGATATTGCAGATGCCGATGGCGATCTTGTAGATATCTCTGTGAAGGCTAACTTCAAATCCCTCGGTGCCAAATATGGCAAGGCCGTTCAGGATGTTGCAAAGCTCATCGTCGCCACTGATGCCACTGCACTCGTGAAGCAGTTGCGTTCGACAGGTGCTGCCACAGTTGGCGATTTCGCTATTGCACTCGATGATCTTGTGATCACGGAGGTTCCAAAGAGTGGATGGATGGTTTCAAGCCATGATGGCGAGAGCGTTGCGCTAGATCTAGCCCTCTCCCCTGAACTCATTGCTTCGGGCCATCTCCGTGAAGTAATCAGACTTATCCAAGAGCGTCGTAAGAGCGATGGTTTTGAGATCTCTGATCGCATCCATGTTCGATGGAACGCACCCAGCGACTTAGCAAAGACAATTGCAGCAAATATTGCTCACATTTCAGAGGAAGTACTTGCTTTATCGATGAGCGAAGATGAAACAGTTCCTGTAGTTGAGAGTGAGCTCGGAGTTAATATCGCCCTTAATAAGGCGTAACAACTTCTAGAGGATTACTCGTACTGCGCCTTGCAATAAATTAACTGCAATAAGCAAGACGATGATCGAAAGATCTAGTGAAATTCCGCCTAAGCGTAGAGGTGGAACAAAACGCTGCACGTATCTCATCGGTGGATCAGTGATCGAATAAATAAATTCGAAGAAAGCTAAAAGGATGCTGTTAGGGCGCCAGTTCTTAGCGAACATACGCACATAGTCGATGATGATTCTGATAAAGAGAGCGAGCTTAAATAGCCCGAGAATCTGAAGAATTAAGGAAGTTAGCACAGGCGTAACTTAGCTCTGATTAAAGAACGTTGCCTGAGCAGCAGTCTTATCTTCATTGCTGACGTTGACATTTGCTGGTGAGAGTAAGAAGACCTTAAGGCTGATGCGTTCGATTCGACCGTGAAGTCCAAAGACGAGACCGCTTGCAAAGTCAACGAGGCGCTTTCGCTCGCTCTCTTCCATATCATCGAGATTGATGATGACAGGATTTCCCTCACGGTAGTACTCGCCTACTTTGCGAGCTTCAGAGTAAGAACGTGGTTGCAAGGTAATGATGTTGTATGAAGACGCTGGCTCTTCAATCATTGCTGGTTGTGTTGCATGCGAAGCAACTGAGTGTGTTCCAAGAACTGTGACACCTGTGCGTTCGCGGCCCAGGCGTTCATTACTTGGGCGATCATTGCTGGGACGAGATGCAACCTGACGTGCAGGTTGCTCGATCGCCTGTGACTCTTCATCTGTATCGACGAGACCAAGGAAGCCCATCATTTTATTGAGTGCTGACATGCGCCTAGGTTACCTGCGAGCAGTGCGTGGACCGAGGATTTGGCTACCTACACGTATGTGTGTCGCACCGTATTCAATGGCAATCTCAAAGTCCCCTGACATCCCGGCGGAGAGATATTTCGCATGGGGAAATTCGCTTTGGAATTTCGTGTGAATTTCACTTACCTTTCTAAATCCATCATGAGCTTCAACCCCCAATGGCAGAACGCACATCAAACCTTGCAGATTGAGGCGGCTCATCTCGCTAATCTGCTGAGCAAGAGTTGAGAGATTTTCCTCCTGGACTCCCCCACGAGATGGGTCTCCATCGAGAGATAGTTGAAGAAAGATATCTATAGGTTTTGTCAGAAGGCTATCCAACTTCTGTGCATGAGAAAGTTGATCGAGCGAATGTATGACATCGGCCCATTGCGCAATCTCCTTTAATTTACGGCTCTGGATGCCACCTTGAAAGTGCCAAATTCCATCTACCGCTGCAGATTTCTCAGCACCTTCTTCGGTTCTGTTCTCGCCAAAATTATTGATACCTAAGTCCTTAAGAATCTGGACATCGCTTGCTGGATAGGTCTTAGTTACGGCTATGAGAGTTACGCCAGGGGTGGTGATTCGCGATTGAACATCATGGAGGTTTTGAGTGATTTCTTCTAAGCGCGTCATAGTGAAATAACTCCTACCTGCCGACCGGTTACACCATCGCGTCGATAAGAGAACAGTTGAGAATCCTCAACGGTGCAATTTCCTTCTCGAGCAACCGATATTCCTTTACTCTCGAGAACATTAGTTAGAGCCCGAGGTAGATCTAGGGCGAAACTACCATCGCTACGCTTTGCTGCAGCGGTTGGGTGAAGTTCGACTACCTCAGTAAAAATTTCCTCGGAGACTTCGTAGCAATTTCCGCAGATTGATGGACCGATAATTGCCGTAATTGATGATGCGCCCATCTCACTCATGAGTTCAAGGGTTCGAAGTGCAACTTCGTTGACCAATCCTTTGCGACCAACATGCACTGCTGCAACCGCCACATCTGATGAAAGTAAAAGTGGGATGCAGTCAGCTACCTGCACGGCGAGATTGATGCCAGGAATTCCTGTCACTAAAGAATCTGCAAGTGGGTCAAGATCAATCACATCCTCGATCAGCGCAATCCTATTTCCATGCTCTTGCGACATGAATTGAACTGGTCCAACTTGGTTCTTGAGGATTTCGCGATTGGCCAGAACATGCGATGGATCATCTCCGACGTGGAGTCCAAAGTTGAGAGATGCAAACGCACCGGTGCTTACGCCTCCGGTGCGATTGGTAAAGCTGTAGCTCATAGAACTACTTCATAAAGTCAGGGACATCAATCTCATCTTCAGAGACCAAATCTTCAAATGTCACGCGCTTGCGAGGTGCTGATGAATCGAGATCAAGTGCGACAGAGAGTGGATCATTTGATGGAATTGGGTCTGCAACCCCACCGAGAGTCTGCGCATTAATGACAGGCATATCTACCTTTTTTGGCTCGCCACCTGCAAAGCCAGCGGCAATCACAGTGATTCGAACTTCATCCCCGAGTGCATCATCGATAGTTGTTCCGAAGATGATGCGTGCATCTGGATGAGCTGCATTCTGTACTAGCTCGCAGGCTTCATTGATTTCAAAGAGTCCTAGGTCAGAGCCGCCCGCAACTGAGAGAAGAACTCCCATGGCACCATCAATGGATGCTTCAAGCAGCGGGCTTGAAATCGCGAGCTCGGCAGCACGTGATGCGCGGTTATCGCCACGAGCAGAACCAATACCCATCAGAGCAGATCCTGCATCTGTCATAACAGTCTTTACATCCGCAAAGTCAAGGTTAATTAAACCTGGCTGAGTAATAATCTCTGTAATCCCTTGTACGCCAGAGAGAAGAACTTGGTCTGCGCTCTTAAATGCATCGACTGCCGTGATTGCGCGATCTGAGATAGCAAGAAGACGATCATTTGGAATAACAATTAGAGTGTCAACTTGTTCGCGGAGAAGCTCGATACCTTCATCAGCTTGACGTGTGCGAATCTTTCCTTCAAATGAGAATGGTTTGGTAACAACACCAATTGTTAGCGCACCTAGATCACGTGCAATCTTTGCAACGATTGGTGCACCACCTGTACCTGTACCGCCACCTTCACCTGCTGTAACAAAAACCATATCCGCGCCACGAAGAATTTCTTCAATCTCTTCTGTGTGATCGATTGCTGCTTGTCGACCTTTCTCAGGTGCAGCACCTGCACCGAGACCTTTAGTTGATGCGCGACCAATATCTAATTTCACATCTGCATCACTCATTAACAAGTGTTGTGCATCTGTATTAATTGCAATGAACTCAACGCCCTTTAAACCAACATCAATCATTCTGTTGATTGCATTTACTCCGCCGCCGCCGATACCGACAACCTTGATGACAGCTAAGTAGTTCTGTGGTGCAGCCACGTAAGTCCCCCTTAAGAACTGTAAACCTCTACTTGAGAATTACATTTCTACCATTTATCTTGGCGCTGAAGGTATGGGGTTAGTTAGTAGTAATCAAAGACCGCCACGAACTATTTTCTCAACTACACATTGATAGATTTTTAATCTCAGTAATCAAAATTCATTTAACAATTGGTGCATGTGGAGCTGATAAATCAATTCTTTTAATTCGCTTATTCTCTGGTTGATCTAGAAGTGCTCGGAATACTTGGATCTTAAGTGGGTTCTCGTTATTGGCCCCCCACTTCACTAAAAGCCTTCGACCTTTATGGTTAACAGCCATTGAGAAATTCGCTTCATTTATAGCGCTCAGAGAAGTTACCTGATCTCTGAAATCGGCTGGCAGTGCGCGAAAGAGAGCAACAGCCTGAATGCCTAGTGCTGGGGTTGGAGCTGAAACCTGAGGAAGTTCGCCACCATCAAAGCCTGGAAGTTCAAAGATCGCACCTGACGCATCAAGGGTTTTCCCGTCATAGTAAGCCTTTGGAGTACGAGGGGTAATTGCCAGATTTACTTCACCGGAAATCCAATTGCGAGTGATGGAAATGTCTTTTATCCAATTGAGCGACTGGACTCTATTTTCTGCAGCACGTGGTTCGATTCGCGCAAGCTTCTGCCCCACTGCAATCTCTGAAGTTTTGAGAACAAGTTCTTTTGAAACCTTGGTAGGAGCACCGATAACTGTAATCTCCTTAACGGTGAATACATTTGACCAAGCGATGAGATAGACAAGTCCGGCAAATATGAGTGAAGCCACGATAAGCGTTCGAATGAAACGATATGAGTTACGCAAAACGCTTCTGCAGCCCTTCAGCGATGATTGGTGCAAGAGAATTAACATCTCCGGCACCAAGTGTGATGATGACATCTCCTGGTTTTGCCATCTCAATTACTCTCTCTGATGCGCTGACAAAGTTTGGAATAAAGTGACCGTGCTTCATCTTCTCAGCAATTAATTCAGAAGAGATTCCTGGAATTGGCTTCTCACTAGCCGCATAGATTTCAAGGAGAGTTACATCATCTGCAAAATCTAAGGTTGTTGCGAAATCGTCGAGGAATGCTTGTGTACGTGAATATCTATGTGGTTGGAAAACTACTAAGAGGCGACCATCTCCTGCATATCTACGTGCTGCATCGAGGGTCACCTTTATCTCTGTTGGGTGATGGCCATAATCATCAATGATGCGAATGCCATGCTCTGTTGCCTTAAGTTCGAAGCGACGTCCCGCACCTCTAAAGCTATGGAGACCTTCCAGCAACTGATGCGCGGGCAATCCAAGTGCAAGTCCCATTGCCAGGCACGCTGCAGCGTTGAGGACGTTGTGGTGCCCAGGCACTTGAAGTTCAAGTGTTCCAACTGCGCGACCTTTCCAAAGAATCCGCGAGGTAGAGCCCATCGGGAGTAGAGAAATCTGATCTACGCGAAGGTCGGCTCCTTCACTTGTTCCGTATGAAATCCGAGTATATGGAGCATCCTGTAATCCCAACTTCGCAGAGCCTGCATCATCGCCGCAATAGATTAGGAATCCTTCAGGTGAAATCGTCGAGGCAAACTTCTCGAACACGGCAGTTACTTGATCCGCAGTCTCAAAGAAATCGACATGATCATGCTCAATATTGGTGACAATTGCAGCGAGAGGTTTGTACTCGACAAAGGATCCATCTGATTCATCTGCCTCTGCGACGAAGTAGTCGCCTGTGCCGCGATGGGCGTTAGAGCCAGAAGCCATCAGAGTTCCGCCAATTGCAAAAGATGGATCAACGCCGCAACCTTGTAGAGCTACTGTCATCATCGATGATGTCGTTGTCTTGCCATGAGTTCCTGCAACAGCGATGCTCTTAGAACCTCTCATAAGAAGAGCTAGCGCCTGTGCGCGGGTCAGAATAGGTATTGAGCGCGCAACTGCATAAGCCATCTCAGGGTTGCTCGCCGATATAGCAGTTGAGTAAATAACAACATCGGCATCTGCAACATTTTCTTGAGCATGGCTACTGTGAACAGTGGCTCCGAGAGCTCGCAGCGCTGTCAGCACACTTGAATCTTTTGCATCGGAACCACTGACCTGAATTCCATCAGTCAGAGCTATACGTGCCAAACCGCTCATACCAGATCCACCGATACCGATGAAATGAATCTTCTGGCCAAGCAGTGATTGCACTTACTTACCTCCAGCTATCGCAAACTCCATTAATGAAACCATCTTAGATGACGCTTCGATATCTTTTCGTGAACCTGCAACAGGAGCCTTCTGACTAGCATTTAGTAAGCGTGAAATGTTTTCAGTGAGCCAAGACGTTGTGAAATCTCGCTGCTTCACAATCTCTGCCCGAGAATCTGCCACCAAACTCATTGCATTGAGCTCTTGCTCACCATTTCCAACTGGCAATGGAATGAAGAGGGCGTAACGACCAAGAGTATTAATCTCAGAACAAGAGACTGCACCGCTTCGAGAGATAATCAGATCCGCTGCCAGATAGGCACTTGCCATATCAGAGATGTAAGAAACTGCCTTGTAGTTGTTATTTGATTCAGGCAATTGATTACTAGAACCAACCGAGTGCAGTATTTGATATCCATCTGCGCCAAGTTGAGATTTTGCACCTGCAATAACTGAGTTAATTGCGACAGAACCTTGAGATCCACCGAAGATAAAGATCAAGGGTTTTGCTGCATTAAAACCGATTCGAACCTTCGCATCGCTACGCGCCTTCTCCCAATCGCTCTCAGCATTATGAAATGCGCTATCGACATCGGGACGCAGTGGAAGACCTGCAAGAAGGGCGCGTGAGAGTTTTCCACTAGAAACGGGATATGCAATCGCTGTGTGCTGTGTAAAGAGTGCACCGAGTCGATTGGCGATACCCGGGCGAGCATTGGCTTCATGAATCACAATCGGAACGCGACGAATGCGTGCTGCAATGTAAGCCGGGCCGGAGACATATCCCCCGAATCCAACTAAGAGATCAGTGCCCTTAAGAACTCTATAAACCTGAGCGACAGAGCGAATGAGTGAGAATGGAATCGCAAGAAGCGATGGTGAAAGTGTGCGAGAGATTCGTACCTTGGTAATCAGAGTTAAGGCAAAACCGGCTTCCGGAACTAAGCGAACCTCTAGACCCGATGATGTTCCGAGAAAGATAAGTTCAGAATCTGGGTGAGCCTTCTTCCATTGACGAGCAACAGCAAGTGCGGGTTCAACGTGCCCCGCTGTTCCACCACCAGCAAAAACTATGCGAGTCATTTACTTCTCTTCTTTACAATTTCACGTCGAACATCAGGATCACGCAAGGCCGTTCCTGCGACAAAACCAAGTGCGCAAATCGTCGTGGCAAGAGCCGAGCCGCCATATGAGACCAGTGGCAATGTAACTCCAACCACCGGAAGCATGCTTGTCGCGGATCCGATATTGAGGAATGACTGAACTGCAATCCATGTAGCAATTCCTGCACATGCATAGCGACTCATGGGATCCTGTGCGCGAAGTGCAATTCTGAATATTGCATAGACAAGTGCGCCGATCAGAATGAGAGTTGCAAGAGTTCCGACCAATCCAAGCTCTTCACCAATAACTGAGAAGATGAAGTCAGTATGAGCTTCAGGAAGATTTCCCCACTTTTGGCGACTTCCGCCTAATCCAACCCCAAAGAGGCCACCGCTAGCTAAACCGAGCAAGCTATGTGCTGGTTGCCATCCAAGATCTTTGTAATCTTCTGGGGCAAAGGGGTCAAGAAAAACCAAGAAGCGCTTAGAACGATAACCAGAGGTGACAATCAGCGCAGTAAGAGCAACTGCGCCAATGGCGGTAAGGCTTCCAAGAATTCGTAACCTGATTCCTGAAATAAAGAGGAGACCCACAAGAATCATCGCGATTACAGAGGCGGTGCCGAGGTCATTTCCCATCAAGATTAAGAAGAGAATGATGACGAATGCTGGCGTAATCAGCTTCATGACATTGGTATCGAAGCGTCCATTGAGCTCTCGTCGAGCTAATTGGTTACTGGCCCAGAGAATCATAAAGAATTTTGCAAACTCACTTGGCTGCACATCAAAAATCTTAAAGTCAATCCAGTTGGTATTTCCATTAACCGTCTTACCGACGCCAGGAATGATCAGAATGGCAAGAATGAGTGCGGAGATAATGAATCCAATACGTGCGACTTTCTCCCAAGTTGGAAGTGTTAACTTAGACAAGTACATCGCACATGGAATTGAGACTAGGAGAAAGACAAATTGGCGAATAACAATAGAGAGAGCCGAGCCTCGCGTATCGATTGCGCGAATTGATGAGGCCGAGAAGACCATGATTAGCCCAAGGAAACTCAATGCGCCCGCACTGATAAGAAGCAGATACAGGTGATTTACTGGCTTAGCCAGCAGAGTCTGGGGGGATTTACTCTTCATTATTTACTACCTTCTTAACGGCTCTTGCGAACCTATCTCCGCGATCTGCGTAAGAGAGGAATTGATCCATCGATGCGCAGGCCGGTGCTAGAAGCACTGTGTCTCCCGATTTCGCTCGAGCGCGAGCAGCTTCTACAACTGACTCCATAAGTGAATTACTTGCTGAACCCTTTACATAATCTGCGGGTGAATCAATAAAGACGATTTCTACTTCTGGAGCATGTGTTTTTAACTCATTGGCAATGAGCTCACGGTCTTCTCCGATGAGTATTGCTGCGCGAAGACGACCTTTCGCTCGCATCACAAGTTCGCCCATAGCGGCGCCTTTGGCTAATCCCCCAGCGATCCAAATCACTGAGAGCGCTGACATGATTGAAGCTGCGGCGGCATGAGGATTTGTCGCCTTAGAATCGTTAATCCAAGTGATTTCATCTTTCGCCATTACTGTTTCGATTCGGTGGCGACCCGGTACGAAACTCTTTATCGCCTCGCGGATCTTCTCATGCTCAATTCCAATGACTCTTGCTAAGCCCGCAGCAGCAAGTGCATTTGCTACGTTATGAGGAACAGTTGGAGTTACCTCTGATAATTCGCAGAACA
The DNA here is from genome assembly GCA_964606025.1 of uncultured Candidatus Planktophila sp. Classification (GTDB taxonomy): domain Bacteria; phylum Actinomycetota; class Actinomycetes; order Nanopelagicales; family Nanopelagicaceae; genus Planktophila. Next base: position 10,671 of record CAZSEW010000001.1, on the reverse strand, counting down.
TTGATGCTTCCATCGGGTCTGCCACAAAGGCGCGATCTACGAGAAGTTCCTCAACGATTCCGATTTCACCTGGTGCGGGTGTATCGAGTGAGAAAAAGACTTTTCTTCCGAGCCAGTGGTTTGCGCGAGTAACAATCCCCGAATCATCTCCATTAAGAATTGCGGTCGTGGATTTATCCAGAAGTGAAATCTTTGCTGCGGCATATGCATCGAAAGTTCCATGCCAATCTAGGTGATCTTCTGCAATATTGAGAATCGCACCAGCGATGAAATCTGAATCTTGTAGCCAATGGAGTTGAAATGAGGAGAGCTCCAGTACGAGGAAGTCGTAATTCTCTGGTGCTTCAACCGCTTCAATTACTGTTGTTCCGACATTTCCGCAAGCAATTGAAGTGTGCCCACCTGTGCGAATCATATGAGCTGTCAGCTCAACGGTTGATGTCTTGCCATTTGTTCCAGTTAATCCAAGCCACTTCTGTGAAGCAGGTTTTAGGCTCCAGGCAAGATCAATCTCATTGATGATCGCGATTTTCTTCTCTCGAGCGGCAATCACGAGTGGATGGCTTTCACGCCAGCCAGGTGAAATCAAGAGAGCATCAAAAGAGCCGACATCTACATTGGCTATCTCCGCGATCTTAAATTCAGAGTTCTCAATCTTCTTCTCATCTACCAAGAGAACCTCGGCGCCCCGCTTCACAAGCGCTCTTGCCGATGCTATTCCAGTGACTCCTGCACCGGCAATAAGAATCTTCTTATCGCTCAAATTTAGGTAAGGGTTCTGGTTCATCTTTGACTCTAGAGATTAACTGGCTACCCATTGGGTATAGAAGAGGCCTAAACCAAGTGCGACGCTGAGCCCGGCGATAATCCAGAAGCGGAGAACAATCGTTACTTCTCCCCATCCCATAAGTTCGAAGTGGTGTTGAAGAGGCGCCATCTTAAAGAGTCGTTTGCCGCCAGTAATTTTGAAGTAACCAACTTGAAGGGCAACAGAGAGAGTGATTATCACGAAGAGTCCACCCAGAGGGATAAGCAATAACTCAACGCGCAGTGAAGCAGCAAGCCCTGCAAGTGCGCCACCAAGTGCAAGAGACCCCGTATCTCCCATAAAGATTTTTGCAGGAGATGCGTTCCACCAAAGGAATCCCGTACACGCGCCCGCAAATGCAGCGGCTAGGACCGCAAGGTCGAGTGGATCTCGGACGTTGTAGCAATTCTCTGTCGCTACAACTGCGCAGCTCTGTCCGAACTCCCAAACGCCAATGAGTACAAATGCTAGAAATGTCATGACAGATGCACCAGATGCAAGTCCATCTAAACCATCCGTGAGATTGACTCCGTTACTGGTTGCAGTAACCATCAATGCAATCCAAATCACTACAAGAGTTACTCCCAGGGTGATACTGGTGTCACGTACCGTTGAAAGTTGAAGTGATATAGGAGTCAGGCCATCTTTATCTGGAAAGAGAGTTCCAAGGTATCCAAAGATTGATGCAAAGAGAATCTGTCCAAATAACTTCTGCTTACCTGAAAGTCCTGCTGAATTCTGCTTTGAAACCTTTAAATAATCATCGATGAAACCAACTAAACCGAGCGCGATAACAAGTCCAAGAATCAAGATTGCTGACATCGAAAGGGCGCTACCAAAAATCAAGTGGGCGGTGAGATAAGCGAAGAGAGCGGAGAAGATAATGATTATCCCTCCCATAGTTGGCGTTCCGCGCTTTGTCTGGTGACTTACAGGGCCGTCATCGCGAATAATCTGTCCGTAACCTCTACGAGCAAGCACCTTAATGAGAGCAGGGGTACCAAAGAGTGAGAAGACAAGTGCGAGTGCTCCAGCAATCAAGATCAGTTTCACTCTTCGCTTACTCCATTTCTTACCTGTTGCGAAATTGCTTCAGCAAGTTCTTCTAGCTTCTCAGAACGAGAGGCCTTAATGAGAAGAACATCGCCTTCACTAATGTTCTCTGCAATCGCGAGGGCTTGAGCCTTATCGTCGCAGAGGTGAATTGATGTAGAACCGTTCTTATCCATCGCTGCGGCATATTCTGGAGCGCCAACGCAGACCAGATGGTCGATACCCAACTCTTGAGCAAGGGTGCCAATAGCGGCGTGGTCAGAATGGGATGACTCGCCGAGTTCATGCATCTTTCCCAGAAAGGCCCACGATTGTCCGCCTCTTTCCTGTGCAAAGAGAGTAAGAGTTGTGAGCGCTGCAGACATTGCCTCAGGGCTCGCGTTATACGAATCATTAATCATCAGAACTCCTGGAAGCTCTGTGATCTCCATTCGCCATGGAGCGTTGGATTCTGCCGTAGATAGTCCCCCTGCGATCTGATCGAGTGAGAGGCCAAGCTCTGTTGCAATTGCAGCAACGGCCAGAGCGTTAGCTACTTGGTGCAAGCCAATGATGCGAAGTCCAACTGCACTTCTTCCTTCTGGCGTTACTAAATCGAAATGTGCGCGCCCTTCGCGGAATTCGATATCGGTTGCGCGGATTGCGCAACTAGCATCTTCACCAAAGAGAACGCTCTTTCCATTATGGAGAGAGGCCATTTTGGGCGTGTATGGATCGTAATTGCCAAGGATTGCAACTGCACCATCTTTGAGCGAAGAAATCATCTCTGATTTCGTCTTTGCAATCAGTTCTACAGATCCAAATTCACCTATATGAGCTGTACCGACTTTGAGTACAACACCGATATTCGGCTCAGCCATCTCTACTAATCGAGCAATATCACCAAGGTGACGTGCTCCCATTTCCACGATGCAGTAATGAGTCTTATCGGTACAGCGCAGAAGCGAAATCGGAGCGCCAAGATCGTTGTTGTAATTTCCAGAAGGCGAAATTGTTTCAGCAACGTTAGAAAGAACTGAAGCTAGAAGTTCTTTTGTGGTGGTCTTTCCTTGAGAGCCAGTGATTCCAATGACGATGAGATCTTTCAAGGTAGTTCTGACGTGATGAGCCAACGTTCCAAGCGCCTTCGTGACATCTTCAACGAGGATGTGGTTTCCCTCGATTGACTTACTTGTGAGTGCCACAACTGCGCCGCGAGCAAAGGCATCGCTTGCAAAGTCGTGGCCATCCACGTGCTCGCCTTTTAGTGCAAGAAATAGCGATCCTTGCACTGCGTTAGCTGAGTTAAGAACTGGCGCCTGGGTAACGAGGAGATCTTTACCAAAGAGCTCTCCCTCAACAATCTTTGCAATTGCAGAAGCTTGCAATGGAATCATCGTCTGCCCTCGATTGCTCGAGCAAGCTGGAGTCGATCATCAAATGGAGTTACTACGCCATTTACTTCCTGACCACTTTCATGTCCCTTACCCAGAATCAGGACAGTATCGCCGGCAGCTGCTTGAGAGACTGCATATGAAATCGCCTCATAGCGATCAGAGATAACTCGAGAATCTTCTGACAAGGTCAATCCATCCGTCATATCTCCAAGGATCTGAGTTGGGTTTTCACTTCGCGGATTATCGCTTGTAAAAATTGCAATATCGCTCCCCTGAAGAAGGGCTGAACCCATCAATGGTCGTTTACTTTTATCCCGGTCTCCCCCACACCCAAGAACGGCGATGACCTTGCCTGTTGTGAAATCTCGCGCTGCCGCTAATACGTTGGCTACCGCATCTGGTGAGTGTGCGTAGTCAACAAGAGCGGTGAAATCCTGGCCAATAAAGATTGGCTCTAACCGTCCTGGTGCGCCTGTCAGAGTTGGAATAATTGTTGCAAGCTCAACAGGATCAACACCGGATGCATGTGCAATTGCGACTGCCATGAGTAAGTTATCTAGGTTATAGGCTCCAAATAACTTGGTTGTTGATTCAATGAGAATTCCTTCAGCACCTCGGATACTTATGCGCGTTCCCGTAAGAGACGAATGCAAATCCGAGAAGTACCAGGTAGCCCCTTTATCTAGTCGAGAGATTGTTACAACTGGAATATCACACTTGGATGAGAGTGCCTTTCCATAATCGGAATCAATATTTATATAGGCACAGTCTGCGTATTCAAAGGTGAATAGACTTGCTTTGGCTTCGAAGTAAGACTTCATATCACCATGGAAATCGAGATGATCTTGAGAAAGATTTGTGAAACCAACAATTGCAAAATGTGAACCTTTGATTCGCTTTAGTGAGATTGAGTGGCTGGAGACTTCCATCACCAGATGCCGCATATGACGTTCGCGCATCGCAGCAGAAAGGGCTTGCAGGTCGGCAGCCTCTGGTGTTGTGCGAGTACTAGGGAGAATGTCACTTCCAATTCGAGTATCAACCGTTCCGATTAATCCAGATTCACGGCCTGCTGCTTGAAATATTTGGTAGAGAAGTGTGGTTACTGTCGTTTTCCCATTAGTTCCTGTGATACCAATTGAATTCAGGTCTCGAGTTGGATCTTTATACAACGCTGAAGCGATAAGCGCACCAGAGCTTCTGACATCTGCGACTATCAGTACCGGTGCACTAGTCACCATAGAAGCGCCTTGAGCATCGGTTAATACTGCTACTGCTCCCTTCTGGAGAGCAGATTCTGCAAAGCTCGCACCATGCACCTTCGCCCCAGGCATCGCAAGGAAGAGGTCTCCCGGTATAACTTCTGAATCCTTATTTGTTACGCCCGTAATTTCAAGATCCGTTGCAATCTCGAGGCCTACAAGATCGGCCACTTCGGAGAGAGATAAGGAGAAAACTGAGAGCGGGCGAATCATTGTTTCTTAGCCGCAATCGACGTCGCGTTAGTTCGTTTCAACTCTGATTTATTGAGCGCAACCGGTAATACTTTTGTGCCGGTAGGTGGAACGTGTTTTGATTGAAGGACAAAAGTCATTACTTTCTTAAAGACTGGGCCGCCTAGTGCTCCGCCAAAGTGACCATTCTTTGGATCTTGCAAAGTTACACTCATGACATAACGTGGAGCATCTGCTGGAGCGAATCCGATAAATGATGCCGTATATCCGCTGTAGCGACCGGTTTTGGAATCATAACGTTGAGCTGTGCCTGTCTTTCCGGCTACTCGATAACCAGGAATCGCAGCACTTGGTGCCGTTCCGTTGGCAGTCACAACGCTCTCCATCATGATGCGAAGCTTTACCGCAGTATCTTCGCTGATTACTCGAGTCGTAGTTCGATTGGCTGCTGGTGTGAAGTGGCCCGATGAATCACTTGTACCTGCAATCACAGTCGGTGAAACTCGCACTCCATTATTTGCAATTGTTGCAAAGACACTTGTCGCCTGCATCGCAGTTACAGAATAGCCCTGACCAAAGGCAACCGTTGGAGCAGTTGTACCTGACCAATTTGAAACTGGTCGAAGTAATCCCGCAGATTCTCCAGCAAGACCCGAACCAGTTTTTATACCGATGCCGAATTTTGTAAGGTAATCATGCAGTGTGTTATTACTCAATTTCTCACCGATCAAGATTGTTCCTGTGTTGCTTGATACTGCCAAAATTCCAGATGTGGTTAATTCTTGCACTGGATGGAGCTCATGGTCTTGAAAATCTTCTCCAGCACGCTTAAGTTTGTAGGGAACTTTAAGAACCGTGGTTGGAGTTACAACTTTTTCCTCAAGAGCTGCTGCCATAGTCATAACTTTTCCGGTAGAGCCTGGCTCATAAACATCTTCTACCGATGGATTACGCATCAATGAGAGAGCAACTTTCTTGGTGTTATTGGGATCAAAAGTAGGAGCTGTTGCGTGAGCAATAATTTGGCCCGTCTTGGGATCCATCACAATTACTGTTCCGCTTGAAGCACCGTATTGCTTCACTGCTTTAGCAATTTCTTCTGCGGCAACCCACTGAATGTCTCGATCGATAGTTAGGCGAATATTCGTTCCGGCTTTAGCTGGGATAATTTCTTGTTGAGAACCAGGAATTTCTGCGCCATAACCTCGCGCATATGAATATCTTCCCTCAGTGCCAGAAATGAGTGAATTCTTACTCGACTCAAGTCCCGAAGCGCCAATTCCATCTGCTCTGACAAACCCAATCAGAGATGAAATGAGCTCTCCGGAAGGGTACTCACGGATGTATACGCGTTCAGGAAAGAATCCAATGATGCGTTTATCTAGATCCTTATTTTCAAGAACTTTGTTGTAGTCATACAGCGCCTTTGTCAGGTTCTCCCACATAGCCGGGCGTGCGTTTCGCAAAACAATTGCATATTTTCGCGTACCCGTGATGCTCTGCTCAATGGCATCTGCTGGCAGGTTAAGAATTGGTGCAACGAATTTGGCTACGCGTGCAGGATCGGTAATCTGAGTCTGGTCAACCACAATATTGATTGCAGAGACGCTTCGCGCGAATGAGACTCCATTGACATCGGTAATTTCTCCGCGAGGTGCCGGAATGATGCGCGTTGACTGCATTTCGTATGCAGCTTTTTCTTGGTATGCCCCAGCTTGAATAACCTGAACTCTGACGAGCTGGCAAGCGAAGAGAATGAGAACACCGAAAATAACTGTGACAAGTATGCCGATTCTCGATTTTGCTAAACGAAGATTACCCACGGCTTACTCCTGACTCAGTTGTAGCTGTCAGGTCGAGAAATACTGGAGTCTCTGATGGGCGCATGCCAAGTTCTGTAGCTAGTGCAGCTAAATTTTCAGGGGCTGCATAGGAATCGATTGAGCGAGTGATTGCATCTCTCTGATCGGCTACTTGCTTAGCCTCTAATTTGAGATTCGAGAGTGTGAATGCATCTTGTGCGAGCAAGGTGTTGATGCCAAGGAGTGCAAGGAAACCTACGAGACTTACGATGGTGAGAAACTTTGCGAAATACTTATGGGTCGCACGAGCACCACTGTTTACATCGGGGAAGAGTCCCAAGATGATCTCTGCAGTGCGCTCGGTCACGGCCTTACGTTCTCTTGGCTTTGGAGAAGTTCTAGGTGCCTGGCTCTTGCGGGCAATTGCAGTTGTCATTAAGCAGCCACCCTCTCGATTGCGCGAAGGCGAACTGATGCTGAGCGTGGATTACTTTCAAGTTCTTCTGCATTTGGGGTCTCACTTGAGCGGAAGACAAGTGAGAACTTTGCTGCAAATTCTGGAAGTTCCACGGGCAGATCACGTGGACTCTTTGATGTTGATGCTTCTGTGAAAATCTCTTTTACGATGCGATCTTCAAGTGATTGGAACGACATAACAACAAGTCGTCCGCCAACCATCAGCAAATCAAGTGCATCAGGAAGTGCGCGTGAAATTGCTCCAAGCTCATCATTTGCTTCAATACGTAATGCCTGGAAGGTGCGCTTTGCTGGGTTGCCGCCTGTGCGACGTGTTGCAGCAGGAATGCTCTCTTTTACGAGCGTTGCAAGTTCTGAAGTTGAATTCAGCGGACCCTTTGCGCGGGCCTTAACAATGTTCTCTACGATTCTGGTTGCAAATTTCTCTTCGCCATAGGCACGCAAAATGTGTACGAGCTTTCCAGGTTCGTAGGTATTGAGAATTTCAGAGGCTGTAATTCCACGACTGCGATCCATGCGCATATCGAGTGGAGCATCTTGTGAGTATGAGAATCCTCTATCGGTCTCATCAAGTTGGATAGATGAGACGCCTAGATCAAAGAGTGCTCCATTAATCTTGGTAAAGCCGAATTGTGAGACAACATCTGAAATCTCATCAAAGACACAGTGCGCAGTTTTAAGTCGGTCCCCAAATGGCGCCAAGCGCTTTGATGCGCGCTCTAGAGCAATCTCGTCGCGATCAATTCCAATGACAGTGAGGTTTTCAAAACGTTGCAGTAAAGCTTCTGTATGGCCACCGAGTCCAAGAGTCCCATCAACAACTACGGGATTATCTGATGCAAGAATTGCGGGAGCAAGAAGATCGACACAGCGATCGCGCATTACAGATATATGTTCCATCTTCTCCCCCTTCTCCTTCTTTGTTAATTCATATATTTCTAAGCGCTCATCTCTGGTCACCGCCGGCCGACGGATCTATTGCGATAGCGACGCCGGGGAAGGGACGTCGCTGCCGGCCCCATGTTTTTAGGAGAGGTCGGCGGTGGCCACAAATGAGCGCTCTATTTAGTTGTTAAATGTTTTTTGCTGATGTTTAAAAAAGTCCCGGAAAAACTTCTTCAGAAACATCAGCAAAACTCTTTTCGCGATCTGCGAGGTATTCGTTCCATGCAGCGCTATCCCAGATTTCAACGCGGGTATTTGCGCCAATAACGACGCACTCTTTTTCAAGGCCTGCATATGTGCGAAGTCCTTGTGGGATGGTGACGCGACCTTGACGGTCTGGAATTTCATCGTGTGCGCCGGCAAACATCACGCGCTGGTAATCGCGAGCGCTCTTTGCTGTGACAGGCGCTTGACGCAAGGTTTCAGTGATCGTTGCAAATTCAGTAGCTGGGAAGACATAGAGGCATCGCTCTTGGCCCTTGGTAATCACAAGACCTGATGAGAGCTCTTCGCGGAATTTCGCGGGAAGGATGAGGCGGCCCTTTTCATCGAGGCGTGGCTCATGAGTTCCGAGAAACATTCTTAAACCACCTTCCCCAAGGTCATTGAGCGTGAATTTCCCGCTCAATTCCCCACTTTACACCACTTTCCCCCTTTTATCTCCACTTTCTGCCATTATTTTCCCCGCCTCTCCCCCTCGCGCCCCACTACTTCTCCTGGCTTTTCGGGCACGAAAAAAGCCCCAACCGAGTGGTCAGGGCTTGAGGCTTAAGAGCTATTTACTCGAAGTTTCGACGATCCCAGCGCTCTTGCATACGGTCTGAGAATGAGGTGCGGGCTCCCTTTGGACGGGTAGCGCCCTTGAGCGCCCCGCTAGCGATCGCTGAGATTGAGCGTACGAGGGTCAATACTCCAGAAAGTGCGAAGAGGAAGCCCAATACGCCGACTGGGGTGGTCTTCGAGACCAAGCCTGCAAAGATGACAGCGATTCCGAGCACTACAAGGCCAGCGCCTAGAAATAGGCGGGGCTTAGTTGCGGCGATTGTTGAGCCTGCCAGGGTTGTCTGAAGGCGTGGGTCATCTGCAGCCAGTGATGCTTCCATCTCGGCTAAAAGGCGACGTTCGCGATCGGAAAGTGACATAAACACACTGTAGAACACTTCTAATTTCAGCGCTAGTTGGACTCTTCTGGCTCAATCAAACGCCCCGGACGCACACTTTCTCGGCCAAAACGGGCCTTTGCCCTATCGATAGCGCTATCGGCATCACGCCAACCCTTCTCGCGAGCTCCAAATTCAAGCTGTACAGGTGATGCTTCGGTGAGATTTCCGAGTGAGACGCCCACCAAGCGAATACGCGCACCCTCATTGCGAAGTGCGAGATATAACTTCTTCACAATCTCATAGACCTCTTGTGTTCCATCAATGGCAAGCGGCACAGTTTTTGAACGAGTAATCGATGTGAAATCTGCAAATTTAATCTTGATGCTGATCGTCTTTGCAAAGAGATTTCTCTCGCGAAGACGTGCAGTTGCTTTCTCGGTCATGCGCAGGAATTCGCGCAAGATTTCTTCAGGGCTATCTATATCTCGGGCAAAGGTTTCCTCATTGCCGATACTTTTTTCAGGTTCATCAGGAATGACGTCGCGGTAATCACGCCCCCATGCAAGTTCATAGAGAGATTCACCGGTTGCATCACCTAGCGCACGGATCAAGGTAGATCGCGGAGTGTTGGCGATATCTGCAACGGTATGGAGTCCAAGGCGATCGAGTGATTCAGCTGTCTTGGGACCGACTCCCCAGATTGCACGTACGGGAAGTGGGTGGAGGAATTCAAGGATACGATCAGATTTAATCTCGAGCATTCCATTTGGTTTGCAATGTTGTGATGCCAGCTTTGCAATAAATTTAGATTGCGCAATACCTACAGAACAAGTAATTCCCTCATCTTTTTCAACCTGCGCTCTGATCTTCTGTGCAATCTCGCGACCGTCGCCAAATAATTTGCGCGACCCTGTGACATCGAGAAATGCCTCATCCAACGAGATTGGTTCTACAAGTGGCGTATAGGAATGAAATATCTGCATCACACGCTCAGAAATTTCTGCATAGCGGTGATGTTCGGGTGCGATAAAGATTGCATGCGGCGCCATTCGTTTTGCACGCCCTACCGGCATCGCAGCGCGGATTCCAAATTTACGTGCTTCATAATTTGCAGAGAGAACTACACCTCGCGCACCAGCACCTACAACGAGCGCCTTACCTTTATATTGCGGGTTATCGAGTTCGGCAACGGATGCATAGAAGGCATCCATATCGACATGCAGAATTACTGATTCTTCTTCTGCGGAGCTCATATCGCCACACTATCCCTTTCTTCCTTTTCTTTGACCCATTTCTCATAGGCAATGCGCAGATCCCATACAGCAGTTGCCCGTATTGATATTCCGCGTTCTCCGGTGCGACGGGTCTGTCCGCGCACAAGCAGCAACGATGTCGAATACAAGGTTGATGCATGGTCGACTTGTGCATCGGGGAAGAATGTTGAATCGCTGCAGCCATATCCATCATCGAGAGTTAAGAAGATAACGCGGCGACCCGAACGAACTGGCGGTGTCTGCAGGGCAACTTTTACTCCAGCTACGAGGACAGATGATTCAGAACGAAGGGAGAGAAGATCAGATGATTTAACAGCGCCGATAGCATTGAGAAATTCAGAGTAGAAGCTGAGCATATGTTGGGTGACATCCATGCCTA